>NZ_JBCNFP010000078.1:0-2496 GCF_050481165.1 Paenibacillus cisolokensis | reverse complement strand
TTCGAAATTCAGGATAATGTACCCCTTTTGATCGAATGCCACCCCGTCTACCCACAACATCCGGTCATCCGCCACGAAACGGCGGAATTGATTGCTCACAGGACTATAGATGCCGACTCCCTGCCCTTCCAACATGGTGTAGAAAACATTTCCTTTATTGTCCGCGTGCATCCCGTCGGTGTTTGTCCCCTTGCTGCCGATCGCTTGAACGGCGTCATTAATCTTTTCCAACGGCGTATTAAAATTTCTTAGCAGCGCCGTATCGATCGCATATAAATTACGGCCGGTCACCGGGCAGTAGTACAAGGTTGAACGGTCTGCGGACAAGGCAATGCCATCGGCACCTAATTTGAGAGGTCTGTCCTTAAACACCGGTTTTCCCATAATGGAGAAAACAAACCCGGGAAAATCCTGCGTGCTGTCATGACGGTCGAGCACGCGTCTGAAGGTTTTCGTCTTCATATTGTAGACAATGATTCCGCCGACCACGCGGCCTGTCCAACCCTCGCCATTTCCTGAATCGGTGATATAGACGAAACCGTGTTTATTGTCCACAACCAGGTCATTTAAAAAGGAAGTTCGATATGATGCGATCTCGTTCGGAATTGGAATCGAGTCGATCAATTTATTGGTGTTCAAATCCCATATCACCAGCTTCTGCGAGCCTTCCGGAGAGGGAGAGTAAGCGATTTTTCCCTGGTCCAGCAGCCACATCCGGTTCCGTTCGTCGATTTCATATCCCAGGACGGATTGGAGAAATTTAGGGTTTCCCGCCTGGTTCCATTCCCAGCTCGGAAAAGCTTCCAACAGCGGTTTTCCGTTTTTGATGACAATCCGATTCATGGTGGCGGGAATGCCCTGGGCCCAACGGGGAACCGAAACGTAATAGTTGCCTTGTTGATCGACCTTGACCCCGGCAGGCATAGCCTTTTTCCAATATTGATTGGCCTCAAATGACTGCTTCATCTTTGCGTCCGGAAAATTCCAGTCCAAACGGTTCCAATGGTACACCATTTGATATCGACCTATTTGTGTCGGTATGGATTATTCCTTTTTTTGAACGAAGGTTCCCTGATTTTCCCATTGAAGTGCACCTGAAGCCTGCTGATTGACGGGATGAGCGGTCGCGGCGTATGGATTGCCGATGTACGCGCAAAGCATCGCAAACAGCATCAGAAATGGCGTTTTGGCACGAAATCTCACGACGTATTCGAACCCCCTGTAATTTAGGTTTTGTCCCACAGGTGTTGTCAATTCGGTAAGATTCCCATTGTATACTTGGATTATTCAGCTTGAAGATAGTTGCCTAAACTGTGGATAAAGACATCCATGGGCAGTCACCCATCTGTTCAATTCAGAATAACTTATGGCTATAAACACATGGAAGAGGTGAAGATGATGGCTGTTGTGAAAGCCAGAGAAAGCGATGTTGCGCTTTTGGCCAGGCTGCTTCGAGCCGAGGCGGAAGGTGAAGGAGAGTACGGTATGCTGCTCGTCGGCAATGTGGGCATTAACCGGGTAAGAGCAAATTGTCTTGATTTTATAGGAATACGCACCATTCCGCAAATGATATTTCAGCCGCATGCTTTTGAAGCCGTTTTACATGGTTATTTTTATCAAAGTGCGAGGGAACGGGAAAAACGCCTGGCTCGCAGGTGCATTAACGGAGAGAGGCACTGGCCTGCAAAATTCAGTTTATGGTATTTTCGGCCGGAAGGCGATTGTCCTCCGACCTGGTACGATCAGCCTCTCGCAGGACGGTATAAGCTTCACTGCTTTTATCAACCAACACCGGAAACTTGCGAAAACGTTTATAATACATTTTAATCATTGAAGCAAGCCCAACAGCGGCGGCGGGGCAACATTCATCAACCCCGCTGTCGCAAGCCGCAAGCGGGAATCCTGTGGCAGATCGACGCCAGCCCTTACGCCTGGTTGGAAGACCGGGAACTGAACTCACGCTGCATGGCGCGTTCGATGACGCCACCGGGATCGTCGTTGGCACCGTCTTTCGCCCGACGGAAACACGGGAAGGCTATTTCGCTGTCATGCAGCAGGCTATTGAGCAATACGGCCTTCACCTCGGTCTTTACAGCGACCGCCACACCATCTTCCGTTCTAGAAACCTGGACATTGGAGCAGGAATTGGTTGGAGAGCCAAAGCCGTTGTCGCATTTCGGCAAAGCGATGGCCGAACTCGGGATCACTCACATCAAAGCCTTGACTCCCCAAAGCTAAGGGACGCATTGAACAGCTTGGGGCACCTTGCAAGAGGCTGGTCTTTGAGCTGCGGCTACTCGGTGTGCGTACGCTGGAAGAGGCCAATCGGGCGTTGCCGAAACTGATTCAAAATCACAATCGCTCCTTTGCCGTCAAACCCCAAGAAAGCCGAATTAGCCTACTGCCTGCGGAAATGTGCCTGGAGCATGTGTTTTCCGTTCGGGAATACCGTCACATTGGGCCAGGCCAGACGTTTGTATTCGCTAATATAAAAAT
>NZ_JBCNFP010000077.1:0-114997 GCF_050481165.1 Paenibacillus cisolokensis | reverse complement strand
AAGTTTGTCACGGATTCAGGACGGATTCAGGTCGTACATAAAACACCTTTTTTTGACAAGATTTTGCTATTATCTTATCATAGTCATAATTTTCGGTAAATAATTTTCGCGCCTTATAAGTATATGTTTGTGTCACCAGATACGTAAAAGGGGATGTTTGTGTCACTGAGCTAGGACACAAACATCCCCTTTCAACTAATAAGAACCCTTGATTTTATTGAGTATTAATTATGGCATGTTTGTGTCATTGGACAGGTACAACACCGTCTATCATCACTTGTATCGCTCCCCCCCTGATCGCAGAAGAAGGGAGTTTCTCGCTGCTAACGAACGCCAGCTTCATCCGTGCCGCTGCCTCCTTGTGGTTTAGTCGTCTCTCGGCATTACTTGAACCCAAAGTTGGAAGAACTGCCGTACAGCTTCTTCAAATCGTGGAGCTCCCAGGACAGTCCCTCTTCAAGCGTCACCGCCGGTTCATAGCCGAGCAGCCGCCGGGCTTTGGATATATCCGCCCAAGTATGCTTCGGTTCACCGCGCGTTGTACCGGAATACCTGATCTTCGCTTGCAGCCCGGTCAACCGCTCCAGCGTTTGAATAACGTCGTTCACCGATGCCCGTTCTTTGCCGCCGATATTGATCGTCTCGCCGATCATGCCCGGTTGCAGCGCAACCGCTGCAGTTCCTTCAATACAATCGCGGATATACGTAAAATCTCTCGTCTGTGTGCCATCAGCACGATTGCAGGCACGCCGTCATTGATCCGGTATACGCGGCATAGCTGCTCGCTCGTTTGCTTCGTAACGCCATAGGGAGAGAGCGGCGTGAGCTCGGCATCCTCGGCTACTTTGCCGAACTTCTCTCCGTACACGGAGGAGGTGGAGGCAAAGATGAATTTGGTGATGCTGGCGCTCCGGCATGCTTCGAGCAGCTGCTGCGTAACCAGAATATTGCTGCTCACATAATATTCGAATGAAGTCCCCCAGCTGGAACGGACGCCTGGTATACCTCCAAGATGATAAACGACGTCGATGCCCTTCAGCGTTTCCGCCCAATCCAGCTCCAGCATGTTCACCTTGATCAGTCTGAACCTTGGATGGTTCAGGAAGTCGGCCATATTACGCGTGCCGATCGAATGCAGCTCTTCCCGGATGAATCCGTCCACGCCGACGACCTCGTGTTCCGTCTTATAGAGGAAATATTCGCTTAAATGGGATCCGATAAAACCTGCAGCGCCTGTGATGAGAATCCTCATGGGCGTCCCCCCCCCCGGTATTCATGCCTGTGTTCTATTCCTGCTATCAATTGTATACTATTCCTATTATCAATTGAGGGTCGCGGTTTTTGCCGCCCGAGTTCGCCGTCACGAGGATATTTTATGGCCGATGGCAACGCTGCTTAAGACGATTGTCATCGTCCGCGACTTCAGCAAAACCGGTATCACGATGCGATAATCCCGCTCCTGGACGCTTATCCGCTTGATTTCATCTTTCGTTAAGGTTCGTTCGCTATAATGCGGATATCGGTAGCAGCCAGGAATTGAGGGATCGATCATGAACAACCAGCAAGAGGATACCGGAACAAAGACAGCAGAGCTTTCGGTTCGCCGGACCAAAGAGCGGATCGAGGAAGTGACGATTCTGCGCGCGCTCGCTTTCCTGGCAGTGACGCTTCAGCACTGTATTGCGGAGTATATTTACCGGGCGGACATTCTGCCGGCGGATTCGATTATGCTGGCGATGCTGTTTCACTTCACGCGGTTCGGTACGCCGACGTTCGTATTCCTGTCCGGTCTCATCCTCTTCTACAATTACAGCGGAAAGTTGGACTATCGCTCGTTCATCCGGAAGCGGTTCGGCGACATATTCGTTCCGTTCCTGTGGTGGACAGTCATTTATTGGGTTGCGGTAGACGGGGTGATCGGTGGCAAGCTGGCGCAGCCTTCCGCTTGGATAGGCATCTTTCCGCAGTTGCTGGTTCCGACCAACGGATACCATCTGTGGTTTATCATCATGATTTTTCAGTTTTACTTGCTGTTCCCGCTATTTTCCCGAGCTGTTGCCTTCTTCCGGGTTCGGCTGAAACGCCATCCGGAAGGAGAGTCGTTCGGCCGGATTGCCGGCGTATCTGCGCTGCTGGGCCTCGCGTACCTGGTTCTGATGTGGGCGTCCTATTATCGGATGCCGGATTGGGCAGCCTCGGCCAACGGTTTCTGGTCTGCGGTCATCTCGTACCGGTCTTCCTATTTTGTGATGTACTTTTTTTACTTTCTGCTGGGCGGCATTTGCGCGTTCGGTCTCACCAGATTCCGGAAATTTGCGATCGATGCGGCGGGGTGGGCGGCTGCGGCGTTCATCGGGGCGTATATTTGGCTCGGTTATGATGTGCTGCGCTTCTCGACGGAGCGAATCAATCTGCAAGTTTCCACTTATTTAAAACCTTCGACATCCGTCATTATCGTCTGTCAGTTGCTTCTGCTGTACGGCTTCGCGCTGCTGCTGCGTCAGCGCCAAGGCCGGCTGTACCGTATGCTGCAGTTTATCGGACGGTATTCGTTCGGCGGCTTTCTGTCGCACGCATTCGTCCTTATGCTGGTCAGCCTGGTGACGCGTTCCATTCCGCTTTCCGGGGCTCATCTTCCCGCTGCGGTCATCACGTTTTTGCTGGTAGCGTCGGGTGCAATCGGATTGACCGTTCTGCTCGGCAAGCTGCCGTTCGGGCGTTGGCTGGTCGGCTCGACCGGACGGTCGGCGGCTGCGGGCCATCGGAAGAAGACATCATGATGCGAATCCGAACGCGGACCGTTCATGTCTCTTTACAAGATCGTCCTCCATCTGCTAGAATGGCAATGTCTATTTGTAAACCCAATAAAAACAATATGGTTAACATTTTGATGTGATGGATGTCATCAAGATACCCAGCCCTACAGAGAGGATGATCACTATGAAAACCGTGACAGCGGATAGTCGATGGCATGCGTTTGCCCTTAAAGCGCTGGACGGGGAATGTTTGACGATGGAAGAAGGGCTTGCCGTGCTGGAGGCCGATGATGACGAAATATTGACGATGATGCAGGCTGCTTTCCAGGTCAGAAAACATTACTACGGAAAAAAAGTAAAGCTGAACATGATCATCAATGCCAAAAGCGGTCTTTGTCCCGAAGATTGCGGATACTGCTCGCAATCGATCGTTTCGACCGCGCCGATCCGGAAGTATACCATGCTCGACAAAGAGACGCTGCTTGCGGGCGCGCGGGAAGCGATGGAGCGCAAGGCCGGAACCTACTGCATCGTCGCATCGGGGAAAGGTCCGACCGACAAGGAGCTGGATCAGGTGGTGGAAGCGGTCAAGGAAATCCGCCGCACGATGCCGCTCAAAATTTGCGCCTGCCTGGGCATTTTGAAGGACGAGCAGGCCGAACGTCTGGCGGAAGCGGGCGTACATCGGTACAACCACAATTTGAACACCAGCAAAGCGAATTATCCTTCCATTACGACGACGCATACATACGACCAGCGTGTAGAAACGGTGCAGAAAGCCAAACGAAGCGGAATGTCCCCCTGCTCCGGCGTCATTATCGGCATGGGCGAGACGAACCGGGAAATTGTCGAAATGGCTTACGCGCTCCGGGAGCTCGATGCCGATTCCATTCCGATCAATTTCCTGAATGCGATTCCGGGGACGCCTCTGGAAAAAGCCGGGCGCACCCCGCCCATGAAGGCGTTGAAAGTATTGGCGCTGTTCCGCTTCATCTGTCCGACGAAAGAAATTCGCGTCGCCGGCGGCCGGGAGGTCAACCTCCGTTCCTTGCAGCCGCTCGCCCTGTATGCCGCCAATTCCTTGTTTGTCGGCGATTACTTGACGACGGAAGGCCAGGATGTCCAGGCGGACCACGCCATCATCGAAGATTTGGGATTCGAGATCGAACTCAACGCTTTATCAAGCTGACGGACTTGGCCGCCGCTTCCGATCATGAAGTACATGCCCGGATCGATCGTGCGACCGGGCATGTCGTGCCTGGGCATACCGGCAATTCCAGTCGAATCCGCAGCCCAGGCACGCGTTCTTCGCGCTGCTCGTGGATTGTTATCCCTCGATCAAACCAAGATACCGGACTTCCCCGCCATTTAACTTGACGATCAGTATCAGCTGACCTTCGCCTTTCGGCTTATAAATTTCGGTTCCGACCGGCAGTTTTGTGGCCATTGCGTCTTCAAAATCGAGACCGTCTCGATATTGCTTCATAATGATACCGATCTGATCGCCGGCAGACAGCTCTTCCTGCTGCACCCATTCGATGTGGCTTGCGTTTGTGTAAACGATTCCGTTCCATTGAAATATATCCGCATCCGAATGACCGGTGAGGATTTCATGCGCCGTCGGATTATGGGTGGATGCGGCGGAAGGCTTCGGCGCGTCGATCTTGGCGGCTTGGCACCCTGAAAGGATCAGGACAGCAGCGAACAAGCAAATCAACATTTTCATCCATTTCACACCCCATGGTAAAGGACGTTTCAGATTTGAAAATGTTGCATGAGAAACTTACCCGTTGCGGCTACCAAGCGGCCCGGCACGCCCCGACAATGCGCGAGATCGCCTCGTTTGCCGGAATCGACTCTTTTTTCATCCCCTTTCGCTCCATGAACTCGACATGTCCGTTTGCCGCCTCTTTGCCTACGACGATTCGAAACGGAATGCCGATTAAATCCGCATCTTTGAATTTCACGCCGGGCCGTTCCGCCCTGTCGTCCAGCAGCAGTTCGATGCCGTGATCGCGAAGGCGCTCATAGCAATCGTTCGCAAGCCGCATTTGCTGCTCGTCATGAACGGATACCGGAATCAGGTGAACCTGAAACGGCGCGACCGCGAGCGGCCAGATCATCCCGTTTTCATCATGGTTTTGCTCGATGACGGCGGACATCATGCGGGAGATGCCGATGCCGTAGCACCCCATGACCGCCGCCCGGGTTTGGCCGGCCTGATCCAGGAAGGTCGCCCCCATTCGTTCGCTGTATTTTGTTCCGAGTTTAAACACGTGGCCCAATTCAATCCCGCGGTAAAAAGCCAATTTCCCTTCGCTGCAGCGAGGGCAGTTGTCGCCTTCTGTCGCGTTGCGAAAATCTCCCGTATGCCGGAGGTCGATGTCCCGCTCGGGACGTACATGGATATAGTGATAATCGGCTTCATTGGACCCGGCAACCGCATCTGTCATCTGAACGACCGAACGGTCGACCAATACGGGGACGGTCAAACCGATCGGCCCCGCGTACCCTGCAGGTGCGCCGGTCACCCTCTCCACCGTTTCGGGATCGGCTATGGCGATGTTTTCGGTCCCGAGATAACGTTTCACTTTGATCTCGTTTATCTCGTCATCCCCTCTCACCGCGACGGCTACCGCTTGACCATCGGCGATGAAAATAACCGTCTTGATCGTATCGGCGGCCCGAATCCGCAACGAACGAACGAGCTGCTCAATCGTCCGGATACCGGGCGTATGAAGCTTCTCAAGCGGTGCCGAAGCCGCTTCGCCCTCCTTGCCCCCGGCTGCCGCGGACGGCGCGCCGGCTTCCGCTCTCTCCAGATTGGCGGCATAATCGCAATGGGTGCAAGCCGCAATCGTATCTTCGCCGATGTCGGCCAGCGCGATAAATTCATGCGTTTCGCCCTGGCCGCCGATCGCGCCCGCATCGGCCTCGACCGCGCGAAACGAGAGGCCGCATCGCTCGAATATCCGATGGTAGGCATCGAACATGCTCCGGTAGGATCGATCGAGCCCCTCCGGGTCCGAATCGAACGAATAGGCGTCCTTCATGAGAAACTCCCGGCCCCGGAGCAATCCGTAACGGGGACGCCGTTCGTCGCGGAACTTCGTTTGAATCTGATATAGCGTGACAGGCAATTTCCGGTAGCTGGAGATTTCGTTTCGCACAAGCGCCGTGACGACCTCCTCGTGCGTCGGGCCCAAAGCAAATTCCCGGCCATGGCGGTCAACCAAACGGATCAGCTCCGGTCCGTAAACCTCGTACCGCCCCGATTCTTTCCACAGCTCCGCCGGCTGCATGGCAGACAGCAGCAGTTCCTGGGCACCTGCCCGGTCCATCTCTTCCCGGACAATCTGCTCCAGCTTGCGGAGAACCCTTCTCCCGAGTGGCATATAAGTGTAGATACCTGCCGCCAATTGCCGGATAAATCCGGCTCGAAGCAAATACCGATGGCTCACGATTTCGGCGCCTCCGGGCGATTCGCGCAATGTCGTCGGCAATAAACGGCTCTGGCGCATCGATTCATCCTCCCATCTGTCATTTCCTGAAAAAAACAAAAAGACACATCCGTCAGGGACGAATGTGTCGTGGTACCACCCTGTTTTGACCGCAGCGAAGGCAGCGCCAGCGGTCCTCGATCGGGTAACGGCATAGGCCGGCGACGGTTTGGATGCGGAGTCCGCCGCAGCTCGCAAGGTGGGGACGTTCGCTCGCTGCGAGAAACCTTTCAGCCGGCGGGTTTCTTCTCTGTACGGCGATTGCGGAACGTACTGGCCTTGGTCAAAGCTTTTCCGTTATATTTCAAAACTGTAATTTCCACATACTGTATCATGAATAGGGCGCGGCCGTCAAATCGGCGCCCTTGGCGCCCTTTTACTTGGCCGAACATTCATGCACCGCATGGATGAACCCTAGCAAATCATCCGCAATCGGGGAATGCCCGGCATTCTATTGCACCTCGTATTCGCGTCGTTCAATACTTCAAGCATTTCGTGCAAGTATGGGTATCCCACTTCTCCTCCGCCGTATCGACGCTGTCCACCCAATAAAAATGGCCTAACGCATTCCCGTTCTCCACCACTTTGGTTTTGAAATTTTCGACGGATACCCACGGGCAGTCCGGCCGATGAACTTTATTGGGGTTGTAACTGTCGGTAATGACGATAAACCCGATCCCCTCTTCTTTTATTTTCAAAAATTGGCTCATGTCTTTGATTTCCATACTTTCGACCATTGCGATTCCCTCCAATGCCCGGTTTCTTCTATGTCACGGATACTGCCTCATATCCAGCTCCGCCGTTATACGATTGCATGATCCGACTGGAATCTTCACGCCAAGATCTTCCACGTGCTACCATTATACCATCAGAATCTTCAAAAATTGCATTCAAATTCGCAATACCTTCGTTATTCCCGATTATAAAAGAAAAAAGCCGCATAATGCGGCTGGTCAACGTCTTCTTTATATGATCGTCCCCGAAGGGATCGCTTTGCTCAACTTCAGAGAAACTTTTACAATTTGTTAATCTGAATCTGCAGCCAACCGCCAATATTGCAGCCCATTGGTTTCAAGTATACAAAAAAGACCCTTCAACAAGTAGAGGGTCTTCTTCTCGCATCCGCAATTACATATTCGCCTGCTCTTCCTTGGCCATGGAACGAATATAGAAGGCGCCGAGCACGGAGCAGAGGAGAAAGCTGAAGAAAGCCATCGCCGCCGCCAGTTCGCGCTCGCGGAATACGCTGAACACCTGCTGCATCGATACGCCAAGCATCTGCGGCGAGTTGGCGCCGAGCAGGAACGGCGCGGTGAAGGAGCCGATGACGCCCATGAACACGAACGTTAGCGCCACAAGGAAGGTTTTATAGGACAACGGAAAAATAAACCGCAGAAAAATTTGCAGCTTGCCCGCTCCCACATCTTTCGCGCTTTCGATAATCGAGGCCGGAATGCCGGTAAGCGCCGAGCTGAGCAGCATCGTCGTGAACGGAATGTTGAACCATAAATTTGCGATAATAATGCCTTTCTCGTCAAAGATAATGCGCGGCAGTTCGATGCCGAGCGGGCTTAGAAGCCGTGCCAGCCAGCCGTGATTGCCCAGCAGGTTGATCAGCCCGTACGTGGCGATCACGCCCGGTATGAACAGCGGGATCATGTACGTCTTGCGTATCCATTCGACGAGTTTCCCGCTGTTGAAACGCATATAAAGCGCCAGCGAATAGCTGACGGTCAGCACGAGCGCGCAGGTGATCAAGGTGATGCGAAGCGTATACACGATGTTGGTGCGCATTCCTTTGTCGGTAAACAAAAACTGATAGCGGCTCAGATCGTATCCGCCCTCGCCATTGCTGAGGCTCATGATCAGCGACTGGATGATCGGAATGACGACGATGATCATCAGAATGGCGAAGGAGGGGAGGACCATCGCCATCCCCAGTATCGCCTGTTTGACATCTTTCCTCATTGCGCGGCCACTTCGCTTTGCCAGCGTTTGTTGATTTCCGTTCCCAAATCTCCGATATTGAACGTTCGGAATCCTTCGGCCACACCCTTGAATTTGTCCTGCGTCTCCTGCGGCATATTCTCCAGTTCAATGCCCGGAAAACCGTTCATTTTCTCGACGATGACCGACTGCGCCTCCGGCGACAGCACGAAGTCCAGGAACTGATAAATCGCTTCTTTCTTGTCGGATTCCTTGTTCACCATAAGATAAGTCGGCCCTCCGTTAAAACCGGGCGTAATCTGCTGCATTTTGATCGTATCGGGAAGCAGGCCTTCGTTCTGCTGCTGCAGCACCATGTCGGACCAGGCGGGAATCATGTCGACCTCGCCGTTCATGAGCAGATCGAGCGTACCCTGGTTTTTCTTCGGATATATCCCTTTGCCATAGACATAGGCTCCGAGCTCCTTCAGCGTTTCAAAACCGCTGTCCCATTTCTCCATAACGGAAGGGTCGCTGTTATGAATCTCTTCTTCGGGCAGGTCCTTATAAATGACCGTTTGGACGAACGAGCTTCCGGAGCCGCCGGTAGACGGATCGTTATAGGCGAATTTTCCGGGATGTTGGCGGATCCACTCCAGCAGCTCGTCAAGCGTGGTCGGAGGGCTTGCGATCTTCGCGCTGTCGTACGCCAGGACGACGGCGGACGAACGATAAGGAATGGCGCGATAGCTGACATCGTTCATCGTCTGGGCGTTCACGTTGGCCAAATTCGGAATCCGCTCTTCGTCAAGCGTCTCCCACACATCGTCCTTGACGCCTTGCGTAACGGCTACGATGCCGTCTTCGTACAGATCGATTCCGCCCGAGCCTTTGCCCGCTTGCTTGGCCGCCAGAATCCGGTCGTAGGTCGGTTCGGCGCCCGTCCCGGACGGAATATAGACCAATTCCACCTTGACCTTGTCATTCTGCTGCTCGAACATCGGGACGAGCGTATCCCACAGATCCTTGACGTTCTGCGAGCCGGTAAAGTAGAAATTGAACTTTACAGGCTCCTGCGAAGCAGAGCCGCCGGATGAAGCGTCCCGGCCCTGTGCCGGGGAATCCGTCTCCTTGCTTCCGCCGCATCCCGCCAGCAAAGAGAACGTCAGTGCGATAGCAGCGGACAATATCAGCTTTTTCTTGATCGAACGGATCATGTTCCATCATCCTCCATTGTTTTCGTTAACCGGATAAGCGATCATCCGGGCAAAGGCGATGCCGACATCTTTACCGACCCACAGATCATGAATCGCTTCCTTGGATTGGAACGTACGGATGACGCCGTATTCAGGCAATTCGACGGAAACTTCCGCATAGTGTCCGAGAATCATCATCTGTTTGATCTTCCCGGCCAAACCGTCTCCATCGTTCGCTGCATCGTTCAGACTGACATCCTCCGGCCTGACGGCTACCGTCACCCGGCCGTTTAAACGTTTCGCGTTCGGGAATGTCAGCCTTCCCACCCGGATGTGATTGCCGTCCGCCACCCCCTCCAGAAAATTCATTTTGCCGATGAATCGGGCTACGTACAGCGTCGCGGGCTCGTCGTATATCCGCTGCGGTTCGGCAATCTGCTCGATGTGCCCGTGGTTCATGACGACGATGCGGTCGGACAAGGACAACGCCTCTTCCTGATCGTGCGTCACGAAGACCATCGTCAGTCCGGTCTGCATCTGGATTTCGCGCAGCTCCTCCCGCATCTCATGCCTCAGCTTCGCATCCAAGGCCGAGAACGGCTCGTCTAACAGCAGCACAGCCGGCTTCAGCAGCAGCGATCTGGCGAGCGCGACGCGCTGCTGCTGGCCGCCCGACAGCTGGGTCGGATACTTCTTCTCGTATCCCGGAAGACGGACCAGCTTCAGCGCTTCCGATACGGCGCTGCGAATTTCCGCTTTGGACATTTTGCGGATTTTGAGCCCGAACGCCAAATTATCGTAAACGGACATATGCGGCCACAGATTATAGCTTTGAAATACCATCGAGGTCGGCCTTTTCTCGGGCGGAAGCTTGATGACGCTCCGTCCTTCGATCAGAATATCCCCCGAATCCGGCTCCAGAAAGCCCCCTATGCTGCGCAGCACCGTCGTCTTGCCGCAGCCCGAAGGACCGAGCAGCGTCACGAGCTCGCCTTTTTTGACGTCAAGGTTGATCTGGCTTACGCCGTCGCCGGTTTTGTAACGTTTGGTCAGGTCGCGAACCGTCAACTGAATGCTCATTTCCATCCTCCGTTCCGGAACGATGTTCCGTTATTTCACCTGGAATCCGCTCGCAAGCACGTCCGCGCTAATGAGCCTCTGCGCAGCCAGCAGCAGAATAATGGTCGGCAGCGTCAAAATGATCGAGAATACTGCTCCAGCGCTGCTGGGGAAGTCCGAGATGATGGAATACATGACGATCGGCATCGTCTTGTAATCGGGAATGCCGACCAGGAACGTCCCCTGCGCTTCGTCGAGCGAGTTCAGAAACGTGAACACGGACGCGACCATAATGCCGGGCATCGCCATCGGGAGCGTGATGCTCCGGAATACCCGGAACGGACTCGCACCGACATCCCGCGCCGATTCCTCCTGAGCGGCGTGCACATTGCGAAATGCCGCGGTCGGAATCCAGGTCATGAACATCAGCACATTGATCATATGGATCAGGACGACACCTACAAGCGTGTTCATAAGTCCGAGTCTGTAAAACAGCACCGCAATCGAGACATAGAGCCCCATCTTGGGAAAAGCGTGCGTAAGCAGAAAGGAAAACAGGAAAAACCTTTTGAGCGGAAACCGGAGTCGGGCAAAAGCGTATGCCGCCGGAATGCACAGGACGATGGACAACGCCGTCACGATGGCGGCGATCAGAAAGGACAACGAGATGGACGCCACGATATCGTCCTGCTTCAGCACGAAGCTCCACCATTTGAATGACCATACATGCGGAAGAATGTCTGGATAGCTCCATTTTTCGCTGAAGGCCAGCACAAGCAAATTAAGCAGCGGGCCTGCGAAGAAGACGGCAAATAAAGTCAGCAGAACAAACTCGACGATGCGCCGAAGACCGACGGCTCTGAAATACCACATGACTGAATCGCTCCTTTCGTCACGTCGATTGCCGAACGATAATTTCGCTGGCGTACTCCTTGAGCTTGGGCAAACCGTATTCCTCGCGGATGAGCCGGTCTACGATTTCGACAGCGTCCCGCCCCATTCCGTTCGCATCCACGCTGACCGTTGTCAGCGAGGGCGTACACATGCCGGCGTACTCGATATTGTCGAACCCCATGACCGCCGCATCGTGCGGGATGCGGACGCCGCGTTCGAGCAGCACTTTCATCGCGCCGAGCGCCAGCATATCGTTCGTCGTGAACAAGGCGGTATACCCTTCGCGAATGAAAGCTTCATAATGCTCCGCCATACGCCTGCTGCCGAGTTCGAAGCTGGATTCCGGCGACGAGACCACCTTCATCCGCTCCGACAGTCCGGCCTGTTCGAGCCTCTTCCGGAATCCCGCGAGCCGCAGCGCATGGCTCCGGTGCTCCTGCGGTCCCGCGATGACGAGGAACTTCGTATGCCCTAATCCGAGCATATATTCGGCCGCCCGCTCTCCTCCTTCCTCGTCGTTGCTGACGAGGTGGATGACGTCCGCATCGTCGGTGGAACCGTTTACCATCAAATACGGAATGTTGAACTTTTTGACGTAATCGATCACATTTTTCCGCAATCTGCTGATCAGAATGAGTCCGTCCACCCGGTGTTCCAGCATGTAGTCGGTGGAACGCAGCGACATTTCGCGATCGGTCTTCAGGTATACGGAATACCCCCGCTCTTCGGCAGCCATCAGAATGGAATCGATAATTTTGCCGTATAGCGGATGGGAGACGATCGGCTGCCGCTCGCGAAAGACGATGACGCCGATGTTGTTCGTCCGCTTGGCGACCATCGCTCTCGCCACCGCATTCGGCTTGTATTGCAGCTGGTGGACGACGTTCATCACCCGTTCCCTCACTTCGGGACTCGCATAGCCTTTGCCGGAGATGACCCTGGAAGCCGTCGATTTCGATACCCCGGCGAGCGATGCGATTTCTTTCAGGTTATATTTCATCTGCCGCTCCGCTGCTTGTTCCATTCCGCTTTGACGGACTGCAGGGCTAAGATATCTTTTGTCGTGATCGATTGCACGCCCATTCCGGCGAACCGTTTCATCTCTTCCTCGTCCTGGATGGTCCAGACGTACACGGACAATCGCTGCCGGTCCGCCAGCTCCAGCAGCTCCGGGCGCACGAGCCGATACGGAACGTTCAGGCCGAAGCAGCCGGCGTTCCGGCCTTCTTCGCATGCTTGCCGGGCGGCATCGGCGTACGGCAGGCGGCGAAAGCTGTCGGCGTCCACGTTCAGCAGCTTGGGGATGCGCCGGCCGTAACCGTCGGCTTTGACGGCGCGGCTGTATTCGCAGCCGCTCAGGAACACCTGGTCCGCCATATCCAGCCTGTCGATCAGCGCGAATACCGGCCCCAGACATTCATCCGCTTTAATATCCAGATTCATCCGCTTCCCCGCCTCCTTCACGATCCGAAGGGCCGTTTCGAGGCGGACAAGCGGAGCGGCCATCCGATCATCCAGCTCGCTTATCGTCATGGCGGACAGCTTGCCGGTCCGGCCGCCCGTCAGCGCAACCTGGTCGTCATGGCTCAAGACGAGCGTGCCGTCCCGGGTGATCCGGATATCGTCTTCGATAATGTCCGCTCCGAACAGCAGCCCTTTCCGGACGGATTCCAGGGAGTTTTCGGGCGTGCCCATGCACCCGGTATGAGCGGTAATAAGCGGAAACGATTTCATAGCGTCAGCTCCTTCGTCGAAATAGACGGCCGCCAATCGGCGAATTCGGTCTGACCGATCGCGACCTTATGTCCGTGCTGCGAATATGGGAACGGTCTCACTATGGGAACGGTACCACACACTTGTATGATATGAATGAAGTGTCTTCGCAATGTCAACCCGGTTTAAATCTTCTGTAAAGGGGTCGCAATGGAAATCAGCATGGCGTACAGAATGTCCGGTCAGAAAAAAAAAGCCGCCCGAAGACAGCCTTCATGGGAAAACACCTCGTTTTGAATCCCAATACGGTTAACCGATGCGCATAGATGAGACCGGAATTACAGCAATTGTTCGATGGCCGGCTTCATATCCTGCGGGTCATCCGGCGATTCGAACCGGCCGATCACATTCCCTTCGCGGTCGATCAGAAACTTCGTAAAGTTCCACTTGATCCCGTCGCCTTCATACAAATCCGGCATCTGCTCTTTCAGAAAATCGTTCATCTTTTTGGCGCGGGGGTTGTCCAGGTTGAAGCCTTTGAACGGCGCCTGCCGGGTCAAAAAAATGAACAACGGATGGGCGTTCTCGCCGCGTACGTCCGTTTTCGCGAACATCGGGAACGTGACGCCGTAGTTCGTCTGGCAAAATTGCTGTACATCGGCATTCGTTCCCGGCTCCTGTCCGCCGAATTGATTGCAAGGAAATCCCAATATTTCGACTCCCCGCTCCTTGTATTCCTCATGCAGCTGCTGCAGGCCAGCATACTGCGGCGTAAAACCGCATTGGCTCGCGGTGTTGACAATGATCAGCACTTTCCCGCGATAGGGCGCAAGCGTCGTCTTTTCCCCTGTAATCGTCTCTACCGGAAAATCATAGATGCTCATGGACAATCTCCTCCTTTTCTTTTGGAAGCTTCCAAAATCGGATCTATTCCTTGACGACGCTGAGCAGCGCCAGCCGCAGAATCGTACTATCATCGTACCGCAAAAAGATACGGACTGCAAAACGGTCAGCAGACGGGCCGACAGGGCCGAACTTATCGTCTAGTAAATTGTACCAGATACCAAACGGGGAATGAAACAGATTAGCCGTTCGCGTCCCGGCATGCCGCCTGATCGTGTGACGGAGTTATTACATGGAATAAGGGACATTACGGCGCTTGACACGGAAGCGAAGCCTTCGGCTCAGCCAGACGGATGCGCCTGCTCCGGCCATGATGATGCCCGTCGCCGCGAATATCCAATGAATGCTGACGACCAGGCCAAGCATGCCTCCGATCAGCGGGCCGAGCATCGAACCGAGCTGGTTGGCGCTCGTCGTAAGGCCGAACGATCTTCCCCTGAACCGCTCGTCGGTGTTCTGCACGACAAGCGTATTGATGATGGGTGCAATGCCGGCCATGAACAACCCGAAAATAAACTGCACGATGGCGAACAGCCACAAGTTTTGCACGAAATACTGCATGCCGATTATGAATCCGGACATCAGCAGACAGACGGTCAGCATGCGATAATACCCTTTGCTCTCGCCGAGCCTTCCCCATACCGGGGAGGCGAGAATGCCGGCGATGCCGATCAGCGAAAGGACGAAGCCGGAGGACAGCACCGCGCCCTGCAGCCCGCCCTGCAAATCGGCGATATGCAGCGTCATAAGCGGTTGGAACATGTTCACCGACAGCTGGAAGAGAACGAGCAGCAGCAGCATGCCGACCAGCGCCCGGCTGCGCAGCGCCATTCGGAACGTAAAAGGCTCCGACTGCTCTTCTTCGGCTCTCTTCGCTTCGGTCGCGTTCGCCCTTCCCTCCTTGACCCAGACGATAACGGCCGCCGTCCCGGCAAGCAGGATGACAGCCGCCGCGACGAAGGAGCGCCGCAAGCCGAACGCTTCCGCCAGCAGTCCGCCGAACAGCGGGCCGAGGATGCCGCCGGTCATCGTGCCTGCCTGCATCATGCCGAGGCTCCAGCCGAGTTTTTCCTTGGGTGCGATCGAGGCGACAATGGACATGGACGCGGGTACGAAACCGCCGACCAAACCATGCATCATTCGGACAACCACCAGCTGCCACGGCGTCTGGACGAAGGCGATCAATGCGTAAATGACAACCAGACTGAGCCCTGCCCGAATGACCATTTTCCGCTTGCCGTACTTGTCCGCCAGCATCCCCCATAGAGGAGCCATGACAGCCCCGACGAGGAATGCCGCCGAATGTACGATTCCCGCCCATAAATGAACCGAGTCCTTCTCCACACCCAGATCGAAGAGGAAGAGCGGCAGGAAAGGAACCGACATCGTATAGCTGGAGCTGCACAACAGCACGCCGAACCATAAAATCCACATGGTCCGCTTCCAATTTTGCATACGTCCCCTTCCCTTCTGAACCGTGCTTGACAACTATCCTCTACTATACGCCTCCTTTACCGATTGTTCAAAAACCGGACGGCAGAGCAATCCTGGCAAAAATGGAGATATTTCCGCACCTTCATCCCAAAAACAAAAAAAGCCGCGAATTACGCGACTTTCGTTCGACTACCATTTTTCCGACACGAGCTTCGCCTGGGTGAACAGCAGCAAATAGTCGCGGCCGCCGGCTTTCGAATCGGTGCCGGACATATGGAAACCGCCGAACGGGTGGACGCCGACAAGAGCTCCTGTGCATTTGCGGTTGAAGTACAGATTGCCGGCAAAAAATTCGCGGCGGGCAAGCTCCAGATGATCGCGATTGCGGGAAATGACGGCGCCCGTCAAGCCATATTCCGTATTGTTCGCATACGCCAGCGCCTCATCGAACGATGCCGCCTTGATGAAAGCGACGACGGGGCCGAAAATTTCTTCCTGCGCGATCCGTGCGTCCGGATCCACATCGGCAAAAACCGTCGGTTCGATAAAATAACCGGCCGGATCGCCGGTTCCGCCGCCGATGACGAGCCGTCCCTCCTGGCGGCCGACCCGGATGTATTCCCCGATTTTCCGAAACGCTTTCTCGTCGATGACCGGACCGACGTTCGTCGCCCATTTCGCCGGGTCGCCGACAACGAGCCGGCTTGTGCGATCGGCCACTTTCTCCAGCACACGATCGTATACGTCCTCGTGGACGATTGCGCGCGAGCAGGCCGAGCATTTTTGTCCGGAAAAACCGAATGCCGAGGCGGTAATGGTTTCGGCGGCAAGGTCCAGGTCGCAATCGCGGTCCACGACGATCGAATCTTTGCCGCCCATTTCCGCAACGACCCGTTTGATCCATTTCTGGCCCGGGGCGGTTTGGGCCGCGCGCTCGTTGATCCGCAAGCCGACGTCGCGGGAGCCGGTGAAGCTGATGAAGCGGGTCAGCGGATGCCCGACCATAAAATCGCCGACCGTTCCGCCAGGAGCCGGCAGGAAATTGACGACGCCGTCGGGAAGACCGGCCTCCCGCAAAACTTCCGCAAATTTGGCGGCGATGACCGGCGTCGGGCTCGCCGGCTTCAGAACGACCGTATTGCCCGCTACGACCGCCGCCGTCGTCATGCCGACGGTGATGGCAAGCGGAAAATTCCACGGCGGAATGACGATTCCGACTCCGAGCGGCATATAGTACAGCTCGTTATCTTCATCGGGAATGCGGGTGAGCGGCTGCGGCCGGCCGAGACGCTGCATCTCGCGTCCGTAAAATTCCATAAAGTCGATCGCTTCGGCCGTATCCGCATCGGCCTCCGCCCATGTTTTGCCCGCTTCGTACACCATCCAGGCCGAGAATTCGTGCTTTTTGCGGCGCATGATCGCAGCGGCTTTGTACAAATAGCGGGCGCGCTCGTCCGGCGTATACCGCTTCCATGTATGGAACGTCCGTTCCGCCGTACGGATCGCTTCTTCCGCCAGACCGGCATCGCCTTGTGACACGAAGCCGACGATCCGCTCCTTCGCGGCGGGATCGAACGACACGATTTTATTGTCCGTTACGATCTCCTTCCCGCCGATCCTGATCGGATACGTTTGCCCCAGCTGCCGCTCCACCGTTCGAAGCGCGGCTTCGAAGGCGAGACGGTTCCGCTCCTCGGTAAAATCCGTCAACGGCTCGTTTGCAAACGGCACTTTCATGGCTCTTCGTCCTCCCCCGGAATGCTCCTTATATAAGCCCATTCTATGCCGTTTTTTGCAATCCGATTTAACGGAGACCAAAAAAATTTGCCGTCGTTCTGTCGCGTTATGAACCGATAGCGGTAAGGGGCATATCCGTATCCTTATGGCGGCTTCGGATCCGGACTATCCGATGCGGGTCAGCCGCTTGGGGAAGCTCGTCAGCACGCGGGCGGAACCGTCACTCGCAATGTAGATGTCGTCTTCGATACGGACGCCTCCGATCTGCGGCACATAGACGCCGGGTTCGATCGTGAACAGCAGCCCCGGCTCCATAAGCATCCCGTTCTCCCCGTGAATGGACGGCGCCTCGTGAATGTCCATGCCGAAACCGTGGCCGACGCGGTGCGGGAAGTATTCGCCGTATCCGCGAGAAGCGATAATCTGCCGGGCGGTATCGTCCAGCACCGAAATCGGCGCACCCGTCCGCACCGCCCGGATAGCCGCTTCGTTCGCGGCAAGCACCGTTTCGTAGATCCGCTCCTGCTCCCTGGTTCCTTCTCCCATAATGAACGTCCGCGTAATATCTGAGCAGTAGCCCTGCGCCTTTACGCCGATGTCGATCAGCACCAGATCGCCCGGGCGGATCGGCGTCGGGCCCGGATGGCCGTGGGGCAGCGCCGTCCGGGCCCCCGTCAGAACGATCGATTCGAATGCCGGCTTGTCCGCGCCGAGCCGTTTCATCTGATATTCCAGCTCGGCCGTCAGATCAAGCTCCGTCATCCCGATGGCGGCGTGCTTCACCGCATGCGCCATCACCTGTTCGATCAGCGCGATCGAGGCGGAGACCTTGGCGATCTCCTCTTCCGTCTTCTTCATCCGGAGCGACAGAATGGCCGGCTCCAGATCGTGAAGCCGCGCATCGGGGAATATCGCCGTCAGCCGTTCGGCCGCCGCCAGGCTGACGAAGTTCTTCTCCAGCCCGATCGAAGATGGCTGGACGGTATTCGCGCGCAGCGTGTCATACGGATTGTCCGTATCCGATACCGCTACAATCCGGCTCACGTCCGCCTGATGTTGCGCCGCAAGCCGGTCCAGAAGCGGCACGAACAACGTTTCTGCGCCGTTGCGGACGTCGATCGCTAAAGCCAGGAAACGTTCGTGCGGATCGCAGTGGAAGCCGGTGAAGTAGTACACATGGGTCGGGGAAGTGATGATCGCGACATCGATCCCTTGTTCTTCCATATACGCTTGCAGCTGCCGTTTTCTGATCGGCCATACGTCGTTTGTCGTCATAAAAGATGGCTCCCTTCCTCATTGTCCCGAACGATTTGCTGCCTGTTCCCGTATCCTTTATTTAGGTCGGCCTTGTCATTGGCCATCGCCGGCGTTACGCTCCCGTCAATCAGACCGTCACAGCGCGGCCTCTGCGCCGGCATGCTCGTCACAGGGCGGGCTCGGACGGCGGCTCCATCACGTACGCGAGCAACAGGGCGGCCGTGTGGAAGATGGCGTCCCGGTGCGTGCGTTCCATCCCGTGCGAAGCGTGAACCCCGGGACCGATCAGCGCCGCCCGGATATTGCTGCCCGCTTGCAGCGCGGCCGATGCGTCGGAGCCGTAATGCGGGTAAATATCGACCGCGTAGGGGATATTTTCCCGCTTGGCCAGCTCGATGAAGCGGGTCGTCATGTTGTAATCGTAAGGACCGGTCGAGTCTTTGGCGCAAATGGATACATCCGTCTCGGTCGCCGACAGATCGTCCCCCATCGCGCCCATGTCGACGGCGATCAGTTCTGTAATTTCCGGCGGGATATAGGAGCTGCCGTGCCCGACTTCCTCATACGTGGACAGAATGAGCTTCAGCGTGCAGGGCGGACGGCGCCCCTCGCGTTTCAGCCATTCCATCAGTCCGAACAGCGCGGCAACGCTCGCTTTATCGTCAAGATGACGCGACTTGATCCAACCGTTCGGCATGATGCGGGTTCGGGGGTCCCAGGAGATGAAATCGCCGACGGCGATGCCCAGCTTCTCGACATCCTCCTTCGATTTCACCATTTCGTCGATGCGGATTTCCATATTGGCTTCTTCCCGCTTCCAGTCTCGGGCATCGGGATAGACGTGGACCGATGTCTTCGTGGACAGCACGGTGCCCTCGTACGTCCGGCCGTCCCGCGTATGAATCCGGCAATACTCCCCTTCCACGGTCTGCATGGCATAGCCGCCGATCGGCGTAAACCGGATCGTGCCGTTCGCATTGATCGATCGGACCATCGCCCCGAGCGTATCGACATGGGCGGATAGGCCGATGACGCGGTCTGCGGCGTCTCCCGGAATCGTGATGATGCCGTTCCCTTTGGGCGTAAGCTCGAGCGCGTACCCGAGGTTTGCGGTTTCTTCCTTCACTTTCCTCATAATGTCCGTGCAAAAACCGCTCGGGCTCGGGGTTTGAAGCAGCATGTCCAATATGCGCAGCATATAATCCCGATTTAATTGCGGTGCAAGCGGTTGTGACATAATCGTGTTCCCCTTTCTTTTTCTGAATTGTTGTCGTGCGTATTGCGCCGGATTGCTTGTCCGCGTCCGCCCCCTTCGTATCGGCGGGTTCCGTCATGCTGCGACCGCGTCTTTGGCCGCCGGTTCGGGCACCTCGGACAGCGGCAGCCGGCCGAACCGCCGCAGCAGCTCGGCCTGGCCGGGCGCTCGGGAACCGTTGCCGGGAGGACGCCGTTATGCGGCATCCGCTCATGCCCCAGGCGGCGCACCGACTCCATCGTCAGTGCGCCTTCTCTTTCCCGAACCGACAAAAACCGTCAAAACTAGCCGCATTAATCGTTAATACCATTAATTTTAAACCCCTTTAAATGTAGGATGCCTACACTCTATTTTATTGGAAATATAGTACCATATCCCGCCCCTTATGCCCATTGCTTCTTCAGCCCTTGATTCCGGTCAGCGTTATCCCTTTGACGATATATTTCTGGAAAATGACGAAGATGACGATAATCGGGATCGAGGCGTAAGCGTTGACGGTCATCGGAAGCGCCTCGTCCTGCGTATACGAGCTCATGAAGAACGGGATTCCGATCGGCAGCGTGAACAGCTCTTCCGACTGAATCGATAGGAAGGGCCACAGAAAGTCGTTCCAGGAGCCGAGAAAAGCGAAAATCATCAGCGCGGAAATGATCGGCTTGGACAGCGGGATGAATATATTCCACCAGATCCGGAATAGCGTGCAGCCATCCATTTTGGCCGCTTCTACCAACTCGCCCGGAATCCGGTCGAAAAACTGTTTGAATATGACGACGCCAAGCGGACCCGCCAGACCCGGAAGAATGAGCGCCAAATAAGTGTCCAGAATGCCCATGCGATTGACGACCATGTAAAGCGACACAATCGTCGCTTCCCCGGGGATCATCATCCCGCTCAGAATAAACCAGAAGGCGAACTTGCTGTAGCTGAACGGGATACGCGACAGCGCGAATGCGGCGAGCGAAGCCATCGTCAAGCTGAGGACGGGCACGATCGCCGCGATCAGGAGACTGTTCATCGTCCATTTGATGACAGGGGCATTCTCGAATATGTAAGCGTAGTTTTCCAATGAGAACGGTGGCAAAAACCGGTCCGCGATGCTGCCGACGGCCGTTCCCTGCGGCTTGAGCGAGGTAAACAGCATATAGAGCAGCGGGACGACAAAGATGAGCGCCGCCGCATAGGCGGCGGCATGCAGCAGCAGCCCGGACAGACTCCGCTTTCTGCGCCCGACCGTTTCGTTCATCGATCAGTCATCTCCTTTTCTGCTGAAAAACTTGAACTGCAGAAACGACAGAACGAGCAGGAAGACGAAGAAGAAGAAAGACATCGCGGTAGCAAGTCCCAGCTCGTTGGCGGAGAAGCCCCTCCCGCAGCTCTGCGTACCACGCTTCGGCTTCCTCCGGACTGATATACGAGCCGTACAGCCTGCGATTCGGAGGGGCCTCCATATGATAAACAACATAGCGGACGACATAGGATTTTGACTGGGTGATCGTATTCATCGCGTTGTTGATCATATAGGAATTGCGGATGTAGCCGTAATCCGAATCGCCCCGCTCTCCGTCGCCGTTCTGGCAGACCGAATTAACGGCGCCGGTCAAGGCGCATTGAATCTGTCCGTTGCTGATGATGACGTTGAACAGATCGTTCATGTCCACGAGAATGCGATCCAAGTAATGATTGGCGATACTGCCGGATGCGAATGCCTGCTGTTCCGCATTGCGCAGCATCCTCTCTGAAAATAGCTGATAGAACGCCAGGCTAAGAACCATCATCGGGATAAAGGTGATTAACGTCGTCAAAATAAACAGCTTGCCGCGGATTTTCTTGAATTGAAACAATTCCAAAAAGTTGCCCATAGCCGCCTCCTTATCGGTAAACGCTTACAATTTTGCAACGCCCGATGCCGTCGTCCGAATATCCAAACATTATATCCCGACATTTTCGAATTTGGAACAGCCTAGCCGACGATAAATGGCTCTATTCGCCCTCGCCTGCCTGACCGCCGGGCTCCTGTTTGCGAAGCTTCGGGGGCCATATTCGCTCGCTCCAAACTCGC
This sequence comes from Paenibacillus cisolokensis, assembly GCF_050481165.1. Classification (NCBI taxonomy): domain Bacteria; kingdom Bacillati; phylum Bacillota; class Bacilli; order Caryophanales; family Paenibacillaceae; genus Paenibacillus; species Paenibacillus cisolokensis. The sequence goes on along the minus strand of NZ_JBCNFP010000077.1, from coordinate 93,308 downwards.
TGTGAACGGCCCACCAGTCCCGAAATGGCTTTCTTTACTCCGGCTCCGCAGCGGCACGCATCCGGAAGATGAAACCGGATAAAAGAACAAAGCTGCAAAAATGCAGTATTTTCGGGGGTCAATTAACCAAAACGCGAAAATTCCTGCGATTATGCAGTTTCTTTGATCCGTTCAAGCCCAGACAAGTGAAAATTTCCAAAAAATACTGTATTTTTGCAGGATTTCGCCCCTTAGTCATCTATTCAGGCCAAAGTTCCTGTATTTTTGCAGCATTTCGCAAAAGGAATCTGCCGGGCGGACCGGCGGACCGGAGGCGGTTAGACGGAAGGCGAGGCACGTCAAGGAACCGGAGACGGTTAGACGGAAGGCGAGGCGCGTCGACGAACCGGAGACGGTTAGACGGAAAACGGGGCGCACCGGCGGACAGGCGACGATTTGACGGAAGGCGCGGGCGATGAAACAGGCGAATCAAAAAAGACTGCCGATGACGGCAGTCCATAGCTTGCGGCCGGATTGCGGACGGGCTTACCCGTCCGCTGCGATGCCGGCGTTCGTATTGACGATTATTCGACATTGTGATAGACGCGCTGAACGTCATCCAGCTCTTCCAACGCATCGATCAATTTGTCGAATTGCGCTTGCGCGTCTGCCGGAAGCGTGATGTAATTTTGCGGAAGCATAGTCAATTCCGCCACGCTGAATTCCGTTATACCGGCGTTGCGGAGCGCTTCCTGCACCGCGTGAAACTGCTCCGGTTCGGCGTATACGATGACGGAATCGTCTTCTTCCACAACGTCGCGCACGTCGACATCCGCCTCCAGCAAAATATCAATCACTTCATCTGCGGATTTGTCTGTTATGCCGAACACCGCTGTCGCGTCGAACATATACGATACCGAGCCGTTCACGCCCATATTGCCTCCGTTTTTATTAAAGGCGGCACGCACCGACGCAGCCGTACGATTCACATTATTGGTCAGCGCATCCACGATCACCATCGAGCCGTTCGGACCGAAGCCTTCATAGCGCAGCTCCTCGTAGTTTTCGTCGGCAGCGCCTTTCGCTTTTTCGATCGCCCGGTCAATGATCGCTTTCGGGACATTGTAGGTTTTGGCCCGCTCGAGTACGAATTTCAATGCCTGATTGGATTCCGGATCCGGTTCGCCTTTCTTGGCGGCCACATAAATTTCGATGCCGAACTTGGCGTAAATCCGGCTCGTATTTGCGTCTTTGGATGCTTTCTTCTCTTTAATGTTGTTCCACTTGCGTCCCATTCTGAATCCTGCCTTCTACTTTTTTTACTACTAGAATAACCGATTTTGGCCGTCAATGCACGCAGTTTGTCCGTGAAAGCCCGTTAACAACGGCCGACTCTTGCCGGCTTGCAGTGCCTAAAAAAATGCCACATGAGCGACTTCGTCATGCGGTTGTTCGGTGCCGCCTTTATCGTTCGTTAAGCCATTCCAGCTCATTGAAGAAGGGGTTCATTCTTTGTCCCGTTAAGCGGTCGGCTTGCGGATTGGGCAGAATTCTCTTCTGTACGGCAAGATGTCGGCGCGGTCTGTTCCCGGATATTCGGTTTTGGTGAATGGTCCGTTTTTTCACGCCGTTGTCGTTCGTTAGCTTAGGCTGATTCCGCTGCAGCTTATCGATTTGACGGGTATCGGTCGCTTTAGTCGTACGGCGTTTGCCGGCATTGCCTGCACGGATTGGCCTGCCGGCGGATTTTTTAAACTTTGCCAATGACGAGGCGGTGTAATAAGGTGAAGATGAAAAAAGTTTCACAAGCAGCTCCCCTCCCGTTTTATGAATTGTACATTTTATGGGTAAGCTCTTTTCGTGAGCACGGCAAACAGCCGTAGTGCGCCAATTTCATGCTATCCGACAGAGCCGGAAGGGCCTCCGAAATGAATAAGTTCGATGCAACCGTGGAACGATACGGTTTGGTCCGGATGCTTTCGCATCAGCAATACACATTAACGTGATAGGAGAATCGAGATGCACAACTTGACCCATCAAATTCAACAATGCGAGCAGTTGATCCATCAATTGATGAATCAGACTCAACAAGCGACTCAAATGTATCAGCAAATGCTGCAGCAAGAGCAGCAAAACGCGCAAACGCTGGAAGGGCTGGTCCGCCGCGAGCAGCAGGCGGCGCAAATGATCCAAACCGCGCTTCACGGCCATCAACTGGCCATGCAGCAGATGCAGCAGGTTTCCCAGCTGTGCAAGCAGCTCGAGCAGACCGCCCAAAGCATGCAGAGCTCCAACCCGCAGCAGCAATTCCTGCAACAGCAGCCGTATCAGCAGCAACCGTACCGGCAGCAGCCGATCAATACCGGCTCTTCTTTCCGCAACCTTCAATAAAACGGCATAAGCAAGGGCCTTCCCGCCATGACGATGGCGACTGGAAAGGCCCCTTCGAGCAAGATCGAACGGGATGCAACAGAGCGGATAATCTACCCTTTTACCGCCCCGGCCGTTATCCCGGCAATAAAATAGCGCTGCAGAAACACAAACAGCAAAATAACCGGCAGCAAGGCGATCAGCGAGCCCGCAAATACGATGCCCCACTGCGTCGTATACTGGCCTTGAAAATTGGCCAAAGCAATCGGCAGCGTCCGTTTCAACGGATCGTTGATAATCGTGAGCGCCCATGGGAACTCTTCCCATATGGTCAGCGCGTTAAAAATCGTAACCGGCACGAATGCCGGCTTGGACAACGGCAGAATGACCGATAGGAACAAGCGAAACGATCCTCCGCCATCGATCGAAACGGACTCGTCGATCTCCTTCGTAATCGTGTCGAAAAAGCCTTTGAGCAAAAAAGTGGTAAACGGAATCGCGCTTGCCGTGTATACCGTAATCAAGCCCCAGTAGGAATCGAACAATCCCAGGCTCCGAATGAGCATAAATTGCGGAATGACCAGCGTTAAACCCGGAATGACGAGCGCCCCCATCAGCATGGCGAAGGTCAGTGATTTGCCGGCAAACCGAAAGCGCGAATAGGCGAAAGCCAGCATCGACGACAGCACGAAGATAAGCAGAAAACTCGCCGCCGTAACCATGACGCTGTTGCCCATATAAATCGAGAAATTTTGGCTTGTCCACGCCTCCGCGAAGTTTGCCCATGTCAGCTGCGATGGCAGCAGCTTCGGAGGGTACTCGAACAGCAATGTCGAAGGCTGCAACGCGGTCGTCAGCATAAACAGCAGCGGATAAACCGAGATGACCGCCCCCGCCGTCAAGACCACCATCTTGATAATGCGATACACCATTTTCATCCCGATCTTTCCCCTCCCCTAATTGGACCTGTTCCATTTGAATTGGATTGCCGTGAGAAGGGCGATCAAGAGAGCGAAGACGTACGACAGCGCGGACGCGTAACCGAGATCGTATTCGGTGAACGCTTTCTGGTACATCCATGTCAGCATCACCTCGGTCTGGTGCAGCGGGCCGCCTTTCGTAATGAGAAAAACCGATGTAAATACGTTGAAAGCCCCGATGATCAGCATAATTTGAATAAAGAAATTCGTACTGCGAATGGACGGCAGCGTAATATGCCAGATGCGCTGAAGCGGGCCGCATCCGTCCAAATCGGCGGACTCGTACAAATCTTTCGGCACGCCTTGCAGAGCGGCCAAATAGATGACCATCGCCCAGCCAACCCCCTTCCAGATGCCAAGCATGCTCAAGACGATCATCGCCTTCCACGGATCGCTTAGCCAACCGATCCGTTCGTCCGCCAGATGAAACACATCCACGATCAAATAGTTCAGCAGCCCTTGATCGGTCACGATAAACGTAAAAATAAGCGAGGCCACGACCCAGGACGTAATAACAGGCAAAAAGTAGAGCGTGCGGAACAGCTTCGACCACAGATCGGCGCGATTCAGCGCATATGCGGCGGCGAAGCCCAAAATCATTTGCCCCGGAACGGAGATGACGCCGTAAATCAAAATATTTCGCGCGGATATCCAGAACACCGGGTCCTGAAACACTCTTCGGTAATTGTCCAAACCGACAAACGAAGCTTCGTTCAAATTGGACAGTTTGAAATCGAAAAAGCTGTAAACCCAATTATGCAGCAGCGGATAGACGAGAAAGACGCAAAAAAAGATAAAGCCGGGAGCCAGAAACAGATAGCCGTCCCATTTGTTATGTCGCAACTTTGGACACTCCTTCGTCAAGGCAGCCGGACACCTGATACCAGGCGGTTCAGGTGTCCGGCATTCGGTTCGTTATTTGGCTAGAAGCGCGTCAATGCTTTCGGCGGCCGCATCCAATTCGGCCTGGATGTCCCGATCCGTCATAAAGATGGACGACATCGTGTCGCTCAAAATGCGGTCGATTTGCGGCCATTCGGGAATCGGAGGACGGGCTTTGGCCGTTTTCAACTGCTCCAGGAACGGTGCGAAGTATTCGATTTTTCGGATCTCTTCGTCTTCGATAGCCTGCATGTTTACCGGAATTTGGCCCGCTTTGGCCATTTCCTTCTGCGCGAATTCGCTTGTCATAAACTTGACGAACTCCCAGGACTCCTGCTTATGCTTTTGACTGAAAATACCGATATCTTCCCCGCCGAGCACTTGAACGGAGCCGGTCTCCCCGCCGGGGAACGGCGCGACAGCCGTCTGAAAATCGGGGAATTGGGACTGGAATTGCGCGAAAGCCCACGGGCCTTCGGCCATCATCGCATAGGTGCCGTTCGCATGTCCTTCGGTAACCGGCACATTCCCTTGTTCAAATCCGGCGAGCTCGCCTTGCTTGTATGCTTCGCGCAGCCGTTTCAATATATTTGCCGTTTCGGGAGCGTTCAGGTAACCTGTTGCCGAATCGTATTGCGGCGACAGCACGTCGGCGCCGTTGCTCCAGAGCCACGGCAATATATTCCAGCCTTGAAGCGCCGGCTCGCCGTATCCCCATCCGTCCGGATTGGCCGCTTTCAGCTTGCCGAGCTCGCTGAAAAATTGGTCCGTCGTCGCCGGCGCTTCGGTCAGACCGGCTTTGGCGAACAAGTCCTTGTTCCAGAACAGCACTTTCGTATTCGTATTGAGCGGCAAGGCGTAATAGTGATCGCCGACCTTTGCCGTCGAAACGGGGCCTTCGAGCAATTGCCCGACGACCTCGTCGAAATCCGCAAATTGTTCGTCCAGCGGAACGAGCAATCCGGCATCCTGAAACTCCGGCACCCATATAATATCGAGCCGGGCGACGTCGGGAAGCTCTCCGGCGCTGCCTCCGATTTGAATCTTCTTGTGCAGCTGATCCCACGGAAAGGCGACCGCGTTGACCTTAATGCCCGGATGCTCGGCTTCGAACTTCGGAATCAGCACTTCGTTCAACGTTTTCTCTTCCGGCGAGGCGGTGCTGTAATGATGCCAGAATGTAAGCGTTGCCGATTTCGGCGCTCCCGCCTCTCCGTTTTCGTTTCCGCCGGATGCGGTCCCGTTTCCTTCTCCTGAACCGCCGTTTCCGCAGCCAGCCAGAACAGCGATCAACAGTATCGCGATTATGGAAGAGGACAACCGTCCCCGCTTCATTTTCATATTCATTCGATCTTCTCCTTATCGCTTACGGTTTAGAAAAAATGCGTACCGCATCACCGGCAGCAGCCCATCGGGACAGGGGACGGCCGGGAAATGCACGGCATGCAGCTCGTCCGTATCGCAGCCGAGTTGACGGCAAATCTCATCCAGACGCCGGTCCTGCTGCGAAAAGTTCAGCAGAAGGACGGCCTGCTCGGCTCCGTACATCCGTTTCACCGCGTACACGTCCAGTTCGGGAATGTGCCGCAGCTCCACATGGCCATGCTGAAGCGCCGCCTCCGTCGTTTTGAGCCGGTTCCATTGACGCAGCAACGTCCACAGCGGATGGTTCTTATAATCGGCGGTCCACGTCATGCACGCTCTGCAACCCGGATCGTTATCCCCCTGGAAGCCGAGCTCGTCGCCATAATAAATGACGGGATTGCCCGGCAGCGTATACTGAAGCGCGACAAGCAAATGCAAAAGCTCGATCCGGTTGCCGCAGCGGGTCAAAATCCGCTCCGTATCGTGGCTGCCGAGCAAATTGAACATTTGCGAAAGCTCCGCTTCCGAATATCGGTTGACATAACGGACCAGCCTGGCATGAAATTGCTCCGCCGTGATGGAACGGTCGACGATAAAGTCGATCAGGATGGAACGCAGATCGTAGTTCATGACGCTGTCCGTGCCGCCGGACATCATCAGTCTCTTGGCATCGTGCCAAATTTCTGCGATAATAAAGGCGTCTTTATTTATTTGCTTCACATGGGAGTTCAGTTCGCGCAAAAAACTGAGCTCCACCTCATCGGCGACGTCGATTCTCCAGCCGTCAATGCCCGTTTCTTTCTGCCAAAAAGAAACGATGTCAAAGACGTACTGCTTCACCTGGGGATTCGACGTCTTCCATTTGGGCATCCATCGATAATACCAGACGGAATCGTACTTCGTATCGCTCAACGTAACCGGATATTCGCGGATATAGAACCAGTCGCGGTACACGGAGCGCTCTCCATTCTTTACGACATCCTGAAAGAACGGATGATCGTAGCCGCAATGATTGATCACCAGATCGAGCACGACTCTGATGCCGAGCTCCCGGCATCGTTCCGTCAACCGTTTCATATCTTCCAATGTGCCGAATTGCGGGTCGATCTTGAAATAGTCCAGCGTGTCGTATTTATGATTCGATTTCGCCGCAAAAACGGGATTCAAATAGAGGGCGTTAACGCCAAGTTCCTTCAAATAATCGAGCTTGTCGATAATTCCCTGTATATCTCCCCCCATCATATTGTCTCTGGTAGGCGGCGTCCCCCATGGCAGCGTGCCTTCCGGGTCGTTCGCCGGATCGCCGTTGCGGAACCGCTCCGGGAAAATTTGATACCATACCCTGTCGCGTATCCAGCTCGGTGAATGTACGGCGTCCCGGTCGCTGCCGTAAGGAAACTCGAACGCCCCTTTGCCCGGCATTTCATCGGCTTCGTGCAAGCCGTCTTCGTTCAGCCATAGCGTCCCCCCGTTCATCGAAAACTTGAATGTATACTGAAGGTATCGAACACTAGGTTCCATACACGTCCAGTTGATCCGGTAATAGGCATAGCGTTCGGATTCCGCCCAGCGGCTCACCTTCAACCGCTCGGTGCGGTAAGGCTCCCGCCTCGCTTTGTTCCAGGCGATAAACTGCACGTCCCGCGCATGGGCCGGCAGCTTCAACCGAATATCCAGCGATTTCGGTTCCGTCAGCGTGACGTCGATCGCAGGATCGTGATAATAGCTTGTTATCATTTCATCTGTCCTTTATTCAAAATCTGATGTTCTCGCCAAAAATGCGGGAATCTGGATAAAGTGCGGAACGCCTTCTTTTTGATTGATGATGGAAAGCAGAAGATGCGCCGCCTGTTCGCCCATTTTTTCCAGGTCGATCGACACGTAATGGACCGTTCGTTTGAAATATTGGAACATCGGGTTTTCGTCGAATGTCCCGAGCTCGGCATCCGGCAGCGGCAGACCGTCAGCGGTCTCCTTCAACAATTCGAACAGCTGCTCGTGCGTGCAGCAGATGACGGCTTCCGTGCCGCGGGCTTGCAGCTCGCCGACGCTCGTGGCGACGAATGCGGGCAGGCCGAGCTTTTCCATCGTGCGGGTATATCCGTCAATCCGATCCGCGATAAATTTGTCCCGCGCAATAGCCTCCTGATCCGTATAAAGATGAATGCGCCGGTAACCGTTCTCGTACAGGCGCTCGGTCAGCAATTGCGCCGCCTGCCGGTTGTCGACGTCCACCCACCGAACGTCGGAATGGCCGAATTCCCGTTCTCCCAGTACGACGAACGGCATCCGATGCTCCTTCAGCAGCCTGTAATTGGCTTCGTTGTACAAGGAGCTCGGAAGAATGACGCCGTCGACGCGCCGTTCCTTGACGACCCGCTCGAACATGGATGTGCCGTCTTCTCTCTCATGCCGGCTCATCATCAGGAACAGATAGTCGTTATCGTATATGACATTCTCGATTCCTTGCAGCATCTTGTAGAAAAAATGGTTGGCGAACGCCCGCTTGTCCTTGTAATCGTGACAAAATCCGACCGTAAACGTTTTGTTGACCGCCAGTCCCCTGGCAATCGTATTGGGCGTATAGTTGTATTCCTTGATAATCCGTTCGACTTTTTCCTTCGTTTTTTGCGAAATCGTAGCGCTTCCATTTAACACGCGTGAAACGGTCGCTTTGTTGACTCCCGCGAGCTCGGCGATTTTTTGAATCGTTATTTTGTTTTCGTTCACGTCCGAAAATCCTTTCCGCATTAATGCAACCGGTTGCATAAAACATTATACGAAATTGCGGTCGAATTGGCAATAAGTTTGTCTAAATTTGTCGTTCAAAAGTCCCGATAACGCTTTTCGAATATCCGATTCCTTGACAGGCAAAGCTAAAGCTGGAAGGGAGGCTGTCATGGATACCGATAAAAATTGCGATTTTTCACCGTTAAAGCAGGAGCTTCAAGCGCAACTGACTTCCATCGCCCATCGTCTGGACCGGGTTATGTCCGATCTGGACGAAAACGACACTTGCCTGCTGAACGAACTGGACGAGATTTCCAAAAGCTTCATGCTATCCAGCGCTTTGGCTTCTTCCTACTATCTGAAATGCTTCCTGTCTCCGTTCACCGACAAGTACGATGAAATTTCGCAATCGATCATGCGAATCCGGCTTAAACGTCTGGGCGCCCTTATCGTTATCGAGCGGGACGTTCCGGTCGCGGATTTGATCAGCCCGGGCATCCCCTTGTCTGCGGAAATTACGAGCTCGCTCCTGGAGTCGATCTTCGTCGCCGGCAGCCCGCTGCATGACGGAGCGGTGCTGATCAAGGGCGATAAAATCGTTTCCGCGGCCAACATTTTGCCGCTCACCAAGAAACGGTTCAGCGGGCGGAAGCTCGGCACCCGCCACCGGGCGGCGATCGGCCTGTCCGAAAGATCGGATGCGCTCGTCCTGGTCGTATCGGAGGAGACCGGCACGACTTCCTTCAGCCTGGACGGGCGGCTGTACCCTTTCTCCATTCCTGCGCCTTCCGAGGGCAGCGAATTTAACGAAACGGCCGCCGGTTCCGCCGCTGCGAAGCGATAAACCGGCGTTCTTGAGGGCACGCCGGTCCCAACTTTCGCTTATGCCGAACAGGAATGCTGAGCATTATCGCGCTACGACTTCCGTGCCGGCGATGTAATCGTGAAGCGCGCGCTTCCCCCTGCCGGCCAACAGAACGGCAATATAGATGATCATCATCGCATTCGGAATGATAATGAGCCATTCCCTTCCCGTATCGGCCGCTCCCTGCCACCACGGTACCGGATAGAGCAGGATCACATGGGTCGCCTCCCAAGGCAGCAGCTTGACGAACGTTCGGGTCAGCGCCTGGCGGAAGCGAAGGCCACTCCCGCCGACCGCGATTACCCGAATCCCGAGCAGCCGTTTGCCGGCCGTCTGCCGCCAGCGCATTTCGCATCCGGTAAAACAGATCCATACCGGCAACGAGATCGTGGCCCAAACCCATAACATGATTTGATAGCCGTACTCGAGATGATCGAACGGAAACCCGCCCGTCACCGCGTACAGAAGCGCCTGAAAGCCGATCAATACGGCTGCGGCCATGACGACATCGAGCCAGTAGGCGAATAATCTTGCAACCGATAATCGCATCGCGCGAGCTTCACATCCTCTGCCGGATATTTTCATTGATTATCGTATTTTCCATATCTTACTTCATGCCCCGCGATCCGTAAACCGGCTTCCGAACGAACCGTCCTCGATTCCGAAACATAAAACAGGACGGAAACTGTCCTATCTGCGGCTTCCGTCCTGTATTTTTCTCAAGGGCGCATGTCTGTCGCGCCTTCCGCCAACTTGTCCAGCGCTTTCATCACCGTGCGCAGCGTCGCGGCGATGCCGCGGATGTCGCCGGGGTCTTCGCCCAGATCGCCGTCGCCGAACAGGGCCGCGACGAGATTCTCGCCGGTCGCGTTCCAGCCGGTGACCAGCATCCCCGGCATCCGGTCCAGCGCGTTCCGCTCCTTCGCCTGCCCGACCGCCTGCTCCAGCAGATCGAGCGCCGCTTCCGGCGTCTTCCAGCAGCACGGCCACACGGTAAATCCTTTATCCAGAAAATAACCGATCGACGGATAAGCGTCGAGCTTGTCGTAATGCCAGTCGCACAGAATGACGTCCTTCGGAATACGGTCGACCGCCGGCCAAATGCCGTATACGTCGCCGTCCCACTGCGAATAGCCCATCCCTTTCGCATCGATGAGCCGGTCCGCCCACATCAGCATCTGCACGTTCCGCTTCTTCGTCAGATGATCGTAATACGCGTTCGCCGCGTCCGCGAACAGCTCCGCCTTGTTTTTCCCGCGGCAGCGCGGGCACTGGTCGTCGGCGATCGCGAACACTTCGTCCATGCCGACGTGCAAGGCGTCCGCCTCGAACGCGTCCAAGAGCTCGTCCATCAGATCGAAGACGAGCGGATTGATATCCGGATGCGACGGACACCAGCTCGGACAATAGAAGTCCGGCCATTTCGCATCGGTCGGCACATGCGGCGTCTCGTCGAACTCGGGATGCGCCCTTAGCAGCGAATTGCGGGAGCCGCCCCAGCCTTGATGGCCCAAACATTCGAACAGCGGGATAAGCCGGATGCCGTTTTCCTTGCACAATGCGGACAACTCCCGCGCGTCCTGCTTCGTCAGCGTCCCTCCCGACACCTCCGGATGCGATTCGAACACGAACGATGTATTGCATTCCAGAACGAGCACGTTGACGCCGAGCGGCACCAATTCATCCCGGATGACCCGCTTCAAATTGCCGACATCCTCATGCGATCCGAACCGCATATGAAATCCGCGCAACTGCTTCATTGCCGTCATTCCTCCCGACTGTCATTGGTTTCTTCCTAACCGTGCCTGCCGTTATCCGACCAGACCGGTCCGCTCCACGCTCTCCACGAAATATCGCTGTACGAACAGATACAGAATGATGAGCGGAGCCATGGACAACAGAACGCCGGTATTCATCAGAATCGAGAAATAGACCGGATCGGGCTCTCCGCCGATCGCTACGCCCATCCCCATCAGCCCTGTCGACAACACCTTCACCTTGCTCAGAAACAGCGATACATAATAGCTGTCGTTCCATTGCCAGACGAAGGAGAACAGCAGCACCGTCACGATGGCGGGAACCGCGTTCGGCAGCATGATGCGGTAGAAGGTCCGGATCACTCCGGCCCCGTCGACCAGCGCCGCCTCTTCGATCTCCTTCGGAATACCCCGGAAAAACTGGCGGAAAATATAAATGTACAGCCCGTTCTTCAAGCCCATCGCCGTACCGGAGGAAATGAGGAACGGCCAGAACGTGTCGATCAGGTTCACGCTGTCCTTGCCGGTGAACAGCCCGATCAAGCCGAATAAGTCGAAATACCGGTACGTCAGGTACAGCGGAATCATAATCGTCTGCGGCGGAACGACGATCGTAAAGACGACGAGTCCGAACAGCAGACCGCTTCCTCTGAATTTCAGCCTGGCAAAAGCGTAGGCGGCCAGAGCGCAGGATACGAGCTGAATGAGCGTCGTACTGGCCGATATCGCAAACGTATTGAGCGTGGCCGGAACATATTGCATCGCTTCGATCGCCTTCTCGACGTTTTCCAGCGTAAAATTCCGGGGAATCCACAGCACCGTCGGATCGTAAATATCGACTCTGCTGCGGAACGCGACCGACAGACGAAGAAACAGCGGAAACAGGATAATGAAACAAAATCCGGAAATCAGCAAGGCGCGCAGAACGATCCAGATCCATCGTTTCGCCCGTTCCGCAGGATTGTACCTGATGATAAACTGCTCTGCGTATGCGGCTGGCCGTTTCATTCCCCTTTCGCCCCCTCTTCAGTCGTAATAAAACACTTTTCTGGATATGAACCAAGCGGACGTCGCGAGAATGAACGCCACAACCGCAAAATAAACCCAGGCCATCGCCGCGCTCAGACCGAAATCGAACAGCTTGAACGCGGTGGACGAAATTAATTCGTTAATGCTGTTATGGGTGAACGAATCGATGATCGAATAGACCGTATTCGTCAGAATGAGCGGCGACAGCATCGGAAATGTCACCTTCCAGAACGTTTCATAGCCGGTGGCGCCTTCGATTTTGGAAGCTTCGTAGAGCGAAGGCGAGATCGATTGAAGGCCGGCCAGAAAGATCAGAATTTGCACACCGGACAAGCTGATAATTTCGTAGATGCGGTCGACGGCGCCGGTCACATAGTTGACGAAGACGGGCGAAATGCCCGATTCCAGCAGCATCTTCTTCAGCTCGAAGCTCTGCAGCGCATTGCTCTCATCGCTGCCGCTGCCGCTCGTCAGCGCGCCGACGAAGCTGCTGACATCGATGTTTGCGATCGCGCTGGAAGCGAGGATGACCGGCAGGAAGAAGATCGCCCGCGCGAGCGCCCGGCCCCGGAATTTCTGGTTCAGCAGCACCGCCGCGAACAGGCTGAAGAAAATAATAATCGGCACGTTGACGACCATGTTGACGACCGCTTCCGCAAGCGCCCGCGGAAAGTCCGCGTTCGAGGTGAACAGCTCCGTATAATGGCCGAAGCCCTGATAGACGACATCGAAGCCGCCTTCCACCAGCTCGATCGAGCTAAGGCTGAAGCGGAACGACTGGATAAGCGGCAGGATGAACAGCATGATCAGTCCCGTCATGAGCGGGATGCAGAATATGACGCCCCAGAGCGCCTTCGTCTGTTCAAGCGTTAACCTTTTTTTCAAGATGGCTCACCGTCCAGCCGGTAGCTGCGGGCGTCGATCTTCATGCCGTTCACCTGCACAGCCGTATTGTTGTAATTGACGATAATGGACACGCCGTTTTCGAAGACGGTCTGCGTGACATTGTCGGCCAGCTTGCGGTGGTCGGTAATGACCAGATGCCGCACCCGCTTCAACGTCTCGCTTGCTTCCTTATAAAGCTCGGCCGCTTCGCCGATCCAGTCCCCGTAGTGCAGCGCGTACAAATCGTTGTACGGCGTTTCCTTGACGGCCGACGACGGACTGAACATCCACTGATAATAAATGTTCGAGCCGGTCTCCAGCGCCTGCAGCGCCGCATAATGCGGATCCTGGCGTTCGCTCATATTGAACGGCGTCCCCGCCAGCTCGAAATAGCCGTGCAGCGCGATCTGGTAGAACGGAACGGTTTCGTCGGTCAGATTGTGGCCGCTGCTTCCGTCCGGCGCGTTCACGATCATGCCGGCGTAAGGCAAACTGTACGCATTGCCGCCGCTGACCATCAGCTTCCCCGTCCGCTCCCGCAGCATAGCGGCCGTTTGCTGCGCAATCTGCAGCGCATCCTGCCGGCTGACCGGATGATCCGTATCGAAGTCCGAGTTGACTTCGCTTCCGAGATCGCGCAGCGACAACCCTCCGATGCCGTAATCGTCGTACGCCGCGGCGAAACGCTCGGCCAGCCCGAACAGCGCGGAGGGAGACAGGATGTAATGCGAGAAGGCCGACTTGTCCTGCACGCCGCTTACCAGATCGTACTTGTATATTTTCGCCGTCTTCCGGTTCAGGAACGACGCCGGACGGCCCGGCTTCTCGTATGCCTGCTGCAGCGCCACATCCGGATACAGCTCCACCTGATTGGACTCGGCATAGTTCACCAGTTCCCGCAAGCCGCTTTTTCCGCCGAGCGCGCCGATCGGACGGACCCGGGACGGCAGATCGTGGCGTATCCCGCCGTTGAACCAGCCGACATACCTTAATGCGATACGGCCGACGCCTTGCGCTTTCAATTCCTGAAGCAGCTGCCGCGCCTCGCCATATCCGGTCAGCGATTCGGTCGATTTGTACGGAATACCGAGGAACGACTTTTCCTTCGGAAACGCGCCAACCAGCTCGAGCATGAACGGAGCGTCTCCCGGCTCCAGCCTGGTCAGCCCGTAGCGCTCCGCCAGCCGCTCCCGGTAGCGGACGGCCATTCCCGCGTAATCCGCTTCGTCTCCGCTCAGGAAGGCGTACCGGATCAGGATGTCGCCCTGATACGGCTGCCGCTCGAACATCGGCACCGAGCTCGATTTCGTTCCGGACGTCAAGGTGTAATGGTCCATGGCCACAATTTTGAACTGCGCGCCGACGGTGTTATAGGAATCGTTCCGCCCCCCGATATCGGCCATGACGGCAGCCAGCGCGTCTCCGTCCTCGATCATGCCCACGAAGGCGTGATCGTTCTGCTTCATGCCGAACACGGGCAGCCGGACCAGCTCGCTCTGCCGCGGCGCTTCCTTCACATCGAAGGTGCCGTCGTCGCCGTAGACCGCCCGTCTGAACGCTTCGGCGTTCAATCGTCCGTTATTGAGACGGATGAGCGCGCCCGTTCCGTCCGGTACGAACAGATAGCCGGTTTTCGAGCTGCCGGCTGCGCCGAAGTGCTTCAGCAGCTGCAAATGGGCGATCGGATACGTCTCGGCATAACGCAGCTCCGCAAGCGGCACCTTCACGACAAGATGCTCGCCGTCCAGCTCGTATTCAAGCGGTACGGTAAACGACGGTTTCTCGGCCGCGGCCGCGCTGCCGTCTCCTTCCCCTTGATCCATGGCCGCGTCCTCCGCCGTATAGCCGATCGACGCAAGCGTCGCGGACAGTTCCTCCAGTACATAATCCTGCAGCTTCCGCAGCTCGTAAACTTGCGCCTCTTCATTAAACCGGAATTTGAAGGCGACATCCTCCCGGACGTCGGCGTCCTCGATACGGTTCAAGATCGCCTCTTCCATCCGCTCCTTGCTGATGCGCTGCGGCACGTTGCTCGTCGCCGCGGCTGCGCTTCCAAGCTCGTATACGACCTTGAGGCCGGCCCCCGTTTGTTCGAGCGTAAATTGCCCTTTCTGCACGCTTTCCGCATAGCTGTTCATGGTGTTGATTTGGCCTTTCTCGTTATAGTAGGATACGATCACCTGCGAAGCGCTCTCCGCCTTGTAGAGCGGAGACGCGATCGGGTCCTCGTCGCGGTCGGCGGGATTGGAAAACCAGACATAGCCGTCCCGCTTGTCTTTCACGGCGATTTCCGCCGTGTTCCGGTTGGCGTACAGCACGAGCGTTTCGTTCTCGGCCATCCGTTCCATCGCGCGGAGCGCTTCGAGCTCCTTGGCCGTATTGGCAGTATGGGTCGTATTAGCCGTCGTAGTGGCCGGCAACGCCGGAGCGGCCGGACGTTCCGGCCTCCGATCGGATGCTTCGGCTGCCGAATTCGCCGGCGCCGCGGACGCTTCCGTTTCGCCCGGACGGGCGGCCGTATGCGTTTCCGGCTGTGACGCCGTATTCCCGGCCGCCATCGCGGCGAACGATCCGGCGACGATGCAGACGCACAGCAGGCCGATCGCTGTTTTGATCCATCCGGTCAAATCAATCCCTCCCTCCTGTCGGCTTGTCATCCCGGGCGGTCATAGACGGAACGTCAACTCCCGATAAATCGAAGCGATAAAGCTGATCATTTGCTGCATCATGCTGAAGAAGAGCACGCCGAGGAACATCAGAATGCCGATGACGATGATTGTCAGCAGCATCGTCACGAGCGTCTTGCCCGCCGTAAATTGGTGAACGGTCATCGTTCCGACGAACAACAGGCCGACAAACCAGATCCAGGCGATCGCTTCCAGCAAGTAATAGAACGAGCTCTCATCACCCGAGATGACGCGGCTGTACAGCGTCTGCGGAATATAGACGATCACGAGCGGCATGAGCGCGTAACCGGTCGCCATGACGATGTCCTTGAACGTCCCTTCGCCGTCCATCAGCGTCGTAAGCGACCAGTTCGCCACGCACCAGAGCAGGAACGGCAGCAAGATGTACTGCAGCTCCTGCAAGCTGTTCAGTTCGGACAAGTTGTTGAAATTCACGACAAAGCCGCTGTACTGGCGCTTCACAATGGTCACGACGGCAAGGCCGAACAGAATGAGCAGCGCGACTTTTAACCGGCCTTTATGCTCGTACTTCATTTCCCAGAAGCCGTTGAACGGATGTATCATCGTATAAAACGGGTTGCGCAATACGCCGATTTCCTTGTAAAAGCTCCCCGCGGCGATTTTTCGGCGGCTGAACCTGTAAACGGCGAAGACGAGAACGGCGGCTGCAGCGGCGGCAGTGACGAACGTGCCGAATCTTTCGATGACGATTTCCTTCCGGTAGCGCTTGAACGCTTCCGAATAGTACTCCCGGTTGTTGCCGAGCTTGAAGTATGCCATCGCCTGGCGATTGTCGCCGTTCTTGAGCAGCGATTTGCCGATTCCGATGTAGCCGACATCGAAATTGGCGTTCAGTTGCAGCACTTGCTCCCACGCTTCGGCGGCTTTGTCGGACTCGCCGTTATGGAGCGCGATGACCGCTTCCCGGATCAGACGGCCGTAGCGCGTAGGCTCGAACACGGAGATGCGGTTGTAATCCTTGTCGAGAACGATCATCCGGTTCCCGATCGTATCGATCGCCGACGGCGTGCGGAACTGATCCCGTTCGCTGCCGAGCGAGCCGAACGTATACAGCAGATTGCCGTCTTTGTCATACGTGAAAATGCGGCCGCGCTTCGAGTCCAGCGCATTGTACATCCCGCCTTCGTCGGCGGCGATGTCGATGAAGATCGAGCTGCCCGGCCGGCTTCCCGTCTGCGGCGCGCGAATATCGCCTTTCGGTGGAAAATAACCTTTGGCGCGCAAGATGTCGGCGCCCGACGGATTGAGCATTTTGATCGGCCGGCTGGCATCCTCCTCCGAGGTGGTCGTGTAAATAAACCCTTTGCCGTCAAGATCCAGATTGTTGAATTCCAGCGGAATGAACTGTTCCATCTGATCGCGCTGCGCTTTCGTCGATATCCGTTTCCAGAACAGATCGAGCGGGTCGAACTTGACCCGGTTCGTGCCGAGGAAGCCGACGAAGCGCCCGTCCGAATCGAACTCGATAATGCCCTCGTAAGAGCCTCTGCTGACGACATAGATCCGCTCCGCCTTGTCGACGGCGACTTTGATCGGCGTATACCGGAAGCCGCTGCGCAGCAGCGTCGTTTCCGGCGCGCCGATCTCCCGCAGCAGCGTGCCGTCCGCATTCAAGACGACCAGTCTGCGGTTCTGCGTATCGGCGACGAAAATCCGGCCCTTGTGATCGACGAACACCCCTTCGGGCTGGCCGAACGAATCCGCGCTGCCGCCGTTGCCGAACTCCGCGATGACGCGCACCGCGTTCAGATTCCGGTCCAGGATGACGATCCGGTTGTTGCCCGTATCCGCGATATAGACGCGGCCGTCCGGTCCGACATACAGATCCTGCGGATTGGATAACGGTCCGACGCCCAGGCTCTCCCCGTCGATCGTCCGTAGCAGCGTGTACGGCACCGGCGAAGGAACGGCATCGCCCCAATAATTGTAAGTGTAGCTGTCCGATCCGGCATGTGCGGGAGCAGCCAAACCGATCAAGATCGCCATGGCGAACAATATGGCTATCGTTCTTCTCAAGCGGCTCCCCCCTGTCAATCTTTCAGACCCGACGTCGACATCGTCTGAATAATGTTGCTCTGTGTCACAATAAAGACCGTGATCGGCACGACCATCATGAGCAGTGTCACGGCCGCGACCGGTCCGGTGCGCACGATGCCGCCGGCGGCGATTTGCCCGAATACGTCATTGATCGTCTTGAGCTGCTCGCTGTAAATAAATTTGATGGCGCTGCCCGACCACAAATTTTGCAGGGCAAAAATGATAAGCGTCAGCCAGGCGGGCTTGACCATCGGCATGACGATCTGCCAGAAGATCCGGTATTCGCTGGCGCCGTCCATTTTGGCCGCTTCGATAAGCGCGTCGGGGATTTGCTCCATGAATTGCTTCATCAGGTACAAGCCCAGCGTCATCCCGAATGCGGGCAGAATGATCGCCCAGTACGTGTCGATCAAGCCGAGCCAGGAAATCGTCATATAGTTCGGCACCTGCGTCACATGGGACGTGAACATCAGCGACAGGACGACGATGCTGAACAGCACCGAACGGCCCGGAAATTTGATCTTGGCGAGCGGATAGGCGGCAGCCGACGCAAGCAGCACGTGGCCGACCGTTCCCGTCGTCGTAATGAAAAAGGTGTTGAAGATATAGCGGGAAAACGGGACCCACGAATCGTTGAATATATGGACCAGATCGATAAAATTTTTAAACGTCGGATTGCGGACGAACAGCTTGGGCGGAAATTGGAAAATTTCGTCGATCGGCTTGAATGCGTTGTTGATCGTGAACACAAGCGGCAGCGCCATGAAGCAGGCGACCATGCCGATGACGGCGAACAGCAGCAGATCGACGCCCAGGGACCGGTTCAAACGTTTGAATTTGTATGCCTTGATGATTCTCATGCTATTCCCCTACCTTTCTCAGCAGCTTCTGCGTGAGCAGGTTGGTCAGCAGCATCATCGAGAACAATACCGTGGCAATGGACGACGCGTAGCCGAGCTCGAACCGGATCGTGCCGAAATCCATCAGGTGCGTCACGATCGTATGGCCGGCATAGTCGACGCTCGGGAAGCCGAGCAGATTGACCGACACTTCCGCAACGGCAAATGCCGTCGAAATTTGGATGACCGCTCCGAACATGAGCTGCGGCCGCATCGCCGGCAGCGTAATGAACCACAGCTCCTGCCACCGGTTGCGGATGCCGTCGATGGCGCCGGCTTCGTACATCGTGCGGTCCACATTTTGCAGGCCGGCGATAAAGGCGAGGAACGAGGTTCCCAGACTGAGCCAGAGCTGGACGATAATGAGGATGCCCAGCATATATCGCGGGTCCTGCAGCCATTGGACCGGTTCGAGAATGAAGCCCCAGCTCATCAGAAACGAGTTGGCGTAGCCGTAGGAGTCGCTCGAGAAGAGCAGCTGCCAGATCAGCAGAACGTTGCCCGAGATGGACGGCGCGTACAGCACAAGCGTCAGAAACGCGCGCAGCCTCGGAGGCAGCTCGTTGATGAGCCAGGCAAACAGAAAGCAGGCCATATAGCTGATAGGGCCGGTTATCGCGGCGAACAGAATCGTATTTTTTACCGCGATCAGGAACACGTCGTCCTGGACCAGCAGACGGATATAGTTCGACCAGCCCGCCCATGTCGGCGGTTCCAGCATATTGTAATGGGTGAAGCTGAGCAGCAAAGACATGACAACCGGAACAACCGTAAAGGTGGTGAAAATAAGGAAATACGGCGCCATCAGCACATATGCCTGCCTATGCCTCTTGATTTCGACGAATGCTTTCCGTATGGCCCCTCACTCCTCGTAAGGTAGATTGAACTCTTTGCGCTTCAGCGTGATTTCCTCATTCATGTATCGAACGTAATATTCCATCGCTTCCCTCGGATCGTCGCCCTGCACGACAACTTTGCGGAACGCATTGTCGACATGACGGCCGGTCATGTATCCTCCCGGCACTTCCGGATTGCCGTGCACCCACTCGAACTGCTCCATCAGCCTTCGGTAATCTTGCGATGGCCACGGCAACAGCGACAATGCTTCCAGGTTGGCGGTCGGGTAACGCGCCGACGTGCCGAGACGAATTTCCATTTGCCGGCCGAATGCCAGCTGCGTCTCCTTGCTCGTCCACCATTTCAGGAACGACCACGCCGCTTCCTTGTCTTTCGCCGATTTGAACATGACGGCTCCCGTCCCGTTGCTGCCGACATCGCGGCGAATTTGCCCGTTCTCCGCCGGCATGCCGGGTACGGGCACGAATTCCCACAACCCTTTCAGCTCCGGAGCGAACACGCTCAGCATGTTGTACATCGTATAATCGGCGATGCCGATCGGCATCTCGCCCGTCCGGAACCGGTTCGCAAAGTCGATCTGAATCGGCAGCTTGTAGCTGACGAACAAATCGGTCCAGGCGGTGAACGCCTCGATGCCGGCTTTGCTGTCCAGATTGCTCTTCATGCCGTTGTCGGTATACAAGGTGCCGTCCCGCTGATACAGCATCATCGTCAACGCGGAGCTCGGCATCAGCGTGGAGCTCGGCGTCTGCGTCGCCGACTCGCTGCCGGGAAGCCCGAAGATCAGATTCTGCTTCTGCAGCGTCGGAATCATCTCGTATACGTCATCCCACGTCTGCGGGATTTCCAGCTTCAGTTCGTCCATAATGTCTTTGCGGTAGAACATGACCGGAAACGTCTGCTGCTCGGGAAGCGCATAGTAGCGGCCGCCGAACTCGTAAGGCACGAGCGCGCTGTCGTGAAAACGGGCCGCCACCTCGGCGAAATCGGGAAAGTCGCTTAACGGCTGCAGCGCATTGCGCGTCGCGTAATTGACCGGCTGCTCGTTGGACAGCTGCAGGGCGATGTCCGGTCCTTTCCCCGCGATCGTGGCGGACAGGACGACATCGGGATTGACCAGCTTCAGACTGACCTTGATGCCGGTCTCCTTGGTAAAGGAATCGTCGATCAGACGTTTCAGCACCTGAGCCTGGTCCCTGGCCGTAGTCAGCCAGACGGATATCGCCTGGTCGTCCTCGGCGCCGTATTCGTCGTAATCTTCCGTAAACGAAGCGAGGAACGAGCGGACGCCGCTCGCCGCGCTGCGGAAGAAGGACGACTCCGGCTGCGGCAGCTTCGCGCCCGGCGAAGTGACGAGCAAGTAGTCGATCGCGAGCGGCTGCTCCTTGAACGAATTAAGCCAATCGCCAAGTCCGCCGACGTTCGTCTTGAAGCGGTCGATCCGGGACGGTACCGTATCCGGACGCTCCGCCATATCCTTCAGCTGATAAGCCAGCGACTTGATCGTGGCGGTCCGGTCGGTGCCGTCGCCGGCTCCCTCGATCAAGTCCGCGACTGCGTACAGGTTGGCGCTTTCCCGCCGGAATACGTCGATCATATGCGGAATGCGGCGGTCGAGCTGATAGTCGCGGAACGAATCGGGCACGGTGCCGGTATAGCTGATAATTTCCCGATACATCGCGTTCAGATTCAATATGGTCGTCTCGATCGCCCGAATGACGGCGGCCATATCCCCGAGCGTCGTTTCCAGCCCGATCGTATGCGTGCCTTTCGTCAAGTAAAACCGATACGGCTCCTCATCCGATCCCAATACTCCCATCTGCCAGTCGCTGCTGTAGGGGAACGCGATGCGGCCCGCTTCGCGAAACGGGAGCTTGCCGTCGATCGTCAAGCTCCGCACGGCATAACCGCCGCGCAAATAGTTCTGGCGGAATTTCAGGGCGATGGTGTACAGGCCGTCCTCCGGCGCTTCGAATTTCCACTCGATCCGCTGTCCCGGCAGCCGCCAGCCCCATCCGCCCATCGCGTTGTTGCGCACTTTCGACACATGGAACGGTTCGACCGCCGGGTCGGAGCGGTCATTGTACGGAAGCAGCGTCGGCGACGACTTGCGCGCCGTATGCTCGCCCTGGATTTTAATCGGGACGCTCCCGGCATTCCGGTAGCCTTTCGCCTCGTATTCCGCCTTCACCTCGGCGTACGCCGGCTCCTCCGGCACATTCAGCAGCTCGAAATAATCGATGGTCAGCGGTTCTTTCACGGACGTCAGCGACAGCGCATGTTTCCCTTCCGTAAAATAAAACAGATACGGTTCCGTGTAGTAACCGGTCGTATCCTTCAGTACCGTCTCCTGCCACATGCGCACTTCCACCTGAGCGGGCATCAGATCGTTGCCCTGTTCGTCCCGCTCGAACGCGTTCGTTTCGTTCTTCCAGACGCGGTGGAAGACGATGCTGCGGGCCTCGGCGAACGGCAGCTCGCCGTCGATCCGCAGCTCGCGCTCGACGTCCGATTCTTTGCCTTCCGGTACGAAATATTTGAACTGCAGATTGTACAGCCCCGTCTGCGGAACGTCGAATTCCCATGTGACGGTGCCGGTTTCGTCCGTCCATACCGCCGCTCCCGGCCTGCCTTCCTCGTCTTCGGCCGCGGCTGCGTCCATCCCCTCGACACGGGTGTAGCTCTCGCCCTCCACCCTTACTTCGATGCCGGGACGTTCGGCGGACGCCGTCAGCCCGGACAAATATTAGTCGTAGCTCCCCTGCTTGTAGGAACCGCCCGCAACCATGGCGGTCGGGCCGACCGGCGAAGGTCCCACGTTCACCGCCTGGCGCGCCTTCGTGCCGGACAGCGGCCACGCCACGGATGCGGCCGCAATGATAACGAGCGATAAACCAATCATGAACTGGATCGGCCGCCGCATGTCCTACCCCCTCTTCGTTCGGGCTTCTCCTTCCCGTGCCGGCAGGCGCAGGAAGGAGAAGCATGGCGCATTGAACAGCTGTACCGTTTTACTTGCTATCGCTGAGCAGCTTGCCGATATTCGCTTCGAACTGCTGCTTGACTTTGTCGACCGCAGTAGCCGGCGTCACCTTGCCGTCGGTAATGTCTTTGACGACGCTTTCAAACAGCTTTTCGCCGTCCGGAACGGCATAATAGGAAATGTAGCCGATCTTGTCATACATCTGTTTGCGGGTGTCGAGCGATTCCTTGGACGGCCAGGACATGGCCCACGATTCCTCGGTCAATTTGCGCCCTTCGCCGTACAGATTGATTTCATCGTAAATATGCATAGCCGCTTCGGCGTTTTTCGAATACTTGGCGGCAAAATACATATTGCCGAACGGGGTATAGCTTTTATAATCGTCCGCGTTCGGACCTTTCGGCAGAAATACGTAACCGATCTCCTGGCCGGCCAGCCCTTCGATCAGACCGCTCAGCTCCCAGCTGAAGCCGGCATAGAAGACGCCGTTGCCGGATACGAATTCTTTCGTCTGGTCTTCCACATTCGGCTTGATCGATTTGTCGACATTGTACAGATCCGAGACGAATTGCAGCGCCTCGATCGCTGGCGGACTGTCGAGCGAAAATTTGATTTCGCCGTTCTCATCCTTGTCGACCGCCCCGTTGTTAACGTAAATGAATTGCTCGGCCAGCCATTTGACGCCGCCGTTCGCTCCCGCGATGCCGTAAATATCCGTCTTGCCGTCGCCGTCGGTATCTTTCGTCGCCCGCTTCACGTAATCGCGGAACACATCCCAGGTCCACTCGCCTTTCTGCTGCAGCTCGTACGGATCTTCCAGACCAAGCTTTTCCACGAGCGTTTTGTTGTAATAAAATCCGTACGGGGAAGGCGATCCGTCATAGTGGCCGTACTGCTTGCCTTTGTAGCTGCCGCCTGTTCTCATCCATTCGTTGTATTTCGGGTCCGACATGTCGAGCCACTGGTCGATCGGTTCGATCAGCCCTTTCTCCGCAAGCGTCGGGAACGCCCAGAACAGCTCCAGCACGACGACATCCGCGAACGGTTCGCCGGCAAGCGAAGTCGTGGTGAAATGCTCCACATAGTTTTCATAGTCGGCGAATTTGACAAATTCGATTTTGGCGTTGTATTTCTTCTCTACTTCTTCAATCTTCTTCACCATCATTTCCGCGGCCGGAGTCCGCTCTTCCGCCTTCGTCTCGCGCGGATCGGCGCCGTCCCACCACAATCCGATCTTGACCGTTTCCCCGTTCAGATCGAATATTTTCTCATCCGACTGCTCCGGCTCCGCTTCCGGTTTCGTTTCCTCGCCGTTGCTGCCGGTTTGTTCGGCGGCCTGCGCGTCCCCTCCGGCATTCCCCTGATCCTGCGGTTTCTCCGTATTTCCCGAGCAAGCCGCCATGATGACGAACAGCATTAGACAAATGAGCAGAAAAGGTTTTTTAATCGCTTTCACTTTACCGCCTCCATCTCCGGAATATTTGACAGTAGTGCGAAAAACCGAATGCAACCCATGACCCCTTTGATTTCCCGCTTTGCCCCCCTTCGCCTTGAAAAGGTGTTCCCGTCCCCTGCTGTGCGACGACAATAAGAATGAATATGGTATACCGACTTATCCGAAAATTGATATACCATAAACTCTTATTGCGCCTATTATATCCCCGATCGAATCAATTGTAAATAATTTGATATATCTAATATAAAGAATTTTTTTTGCGATTTCGAACGCCATCGCAGCCGCCCCGGACAGAGCGGAAGAAGGTAAAAGAAGGACGTGTTTCGCCCGCAACTGAAAAGAGCTTTCCGCACGCCGGAGCGTTCGGAAAGCTCTATTATCATCTTGCATGTTCAGGCGCGGACATGGCGTACGGCTGTCGACTGGCGTTCGATCATCGTGACCGGAATTTTGATCATCTGATGCCCGGTATTCCGATTCTCGATAATGTCGACGATCAGTTCGGCCGCCTTTCGGCTCAAGTGGTAATAATTTTGCGCCACCGTCGTCAGCGGGACTTCCACATGGCCGGAAATTTCATGGTTGTCAAACCCGATGATCGACAGCTCGCTAGGCACGCCGATGCCGGATTCGAGCGCATTTTTGAGCAGATCGGCCGCGAGCAGATCGTGCTCCGCCTGGATCGCGGTCGCTCGCTTCGCCAGCAGCGAGGCCAGCATCGATTGGTAAAACTCGCGCGCATTGCTGTCGTTTACGTCGCGGTAGAAATCGGTGTATACGAGCTCCGGATCAATGGCGATCCGGTGATCCTTCATCGCCTGGCAATAACCGAGGTAGCGGTCCCGGACCGAGCTTCGGTATTCGATGCTGATGCTGGAAACGAAGGCAATCCGTTCATGGCCGAGCTCGATCAGCCTGCTTGCCGTCATATACCCGCCGCTGTAGTTGTCGGATACGACGCTGCTGACGTTAAGCTTGTCGAAATATTGATCTACCGTGACAAGCGGGTAGCCGTTGCTGCTGAGCGCATTGACCGTCTCCACGTTGCTGATCGTGCTGAGCGGATATAGAATAATGCCGTTGATGCCGCTTCTCGGGAGCCGGACAAGCAATTCCTTTTCCTTCTCCTTGCTCCAATTGCTGTTATGAATGCTCAAATAATATCCTTTGGAGTCCAGATAATCGGCAGCGCCTTTAATATATTCGAGCTCGCTCGTCGCCATATACGGCAAAATCATCGAAATGATCGGACCGGCGCTCCGGATTTCGTCCTGCCGCACCGGTTCCGGCTCTTCCCGCGGCTTGACGTAACTGCCGCTACCGCGCTTGCGGTAGATCATTCCGTCCCGCTCCAGCTCGATAAGCGCCCGCTTCGAGGTGATCCGGCTGACGCCATACTGCTCGGCCAGCTCCACTTCCGTCGGCAGCTGCGCTTCCGGCGCATAGTATCCGGTTTCGATTTTCTCCTTCAAATCGTCCAGAATCACTTGGTATAAAGGTCTCTTGTCGGGCACGTCGAGTCACTTCTCTCCATTCTACATCGAATATTTCGGATCGTAGACATTTCATTGCATATGTTATTCTCGCTGTTCTTACGGCGTAGTTGGTATAACTATTTTAAATTAAATATACCAAATTTTCAAATGAGAAATAAAAAACATCACCATGCGATCTGCAAAGCGGTCAGCGCAAGGCCGATCACAAAGCCGCACAGCGCGCCGTTGACGCGAATCCATTGCAAATCTTTGCCAACCTTCCGCTCCAGCATCGCCACGAGCGTCTTGTCGTCCATCCGGTCCACATTTTCTTTGACCAGCCGGCCGATCCGGTAATGATTTTGCTCGACGAGCCTCGTCGCATAATCACGCAGATTGCTCTCCCACGCCTCGATCATGGCGGGGTCGCGGTCGATGAAGCGGCGCAGCGCCCGGTAAGCGCGGAAAACGGCTTTCCCTCCGTTCCGCTTCTCCGCCTCCGTCCAGCCGATGAGCCATTCTTTCGCTTCGTTCAAGCGACCGACTGCGAACCGCTCGAAATTCTCGCCTGCAACGGCGTTTTCCGCCCACGCTTTCCAGCGGGCATGCAGTTCCTCGTTGTCGGCCAAAGCGTGCATTCGCTCGCGGATTTCCATCACGATCGAATGGCGGTAGACATTGTCGTCTTTGCCCAGATCCTCCAGCGCGGTCACGATCATATGCTGAAGCAAGCCGCCGAGCTTGTCTTCGTTCATGAATCCGGCGAACGCTTGAACCGCAAAACCGAGAAAACCGCCTACCTGCGCTTCATTCAGCTTGTCCAGCGCCAGCCGACCAAGCAAATATTGCGTTCCCGGCTTCCGCACCCAATTTTGCGCTTCGTTCAGCAGGTAATCGAACGCCCGTTCGTCGTACCGTCCGTCGATGACCGCGTCCGCAGCGCGGGCGAGAGGCTCCCGCAGCTCCGCCTGGCGGACGAAGGAAGCGAGAATCGGCCGAATGTGCGGGACAAGCCGTTCCGGCTCGGTCCGGGCGATCAGTTTTTGCGTGTAATCGAGGAGCGCGATCCGTACGTGACGGCGGGCGAGCAGTCTCGTTGCACCCGTCGCCGCGAGCCGCAGCAGCTGCAGCTTCTTCAGCTTGGCGCTGATGCTCTCCTTGTTCAGCAGCTCGTTCTCCATCGCCGATACGAGCGCATTGACGATTTTGTCCCGATTCCGCAGCAGCAGCGAGGTATGGGGAATCGGAATGCCCATCGGATGGCGGAACAGCGCCGTTACGGCAAACCAATCGGCAAAGCCCCCGACCAGCCCGGCTTCGAACCCCCCTTTGGCCAGTTCCGTCCATATGCTGTCCGGCAGCGCCAACGTCGCCGCAAATCCGGCGCCCATAACGGCCAGTGAAATTCCCGCGATATTTTTCGTGTTCATATGCAGCCTCCGCTCAGATGTAAGGTCGTAGGGTCGAATGACTACGAATGGCCGGATTATGCAAACATTATGCCAAACCTGCGCTCCCCGAGCGCCGTTATTTTATCGGAAAACAAGAACAGTTATCCGGCAAAGCCGTCCCAATCGGAATCCGGCCTTTCGGTTTCAGTTCGATCGTAACATATTCTTTGGGAAAAAACACCATACCGGGGGTTGGGGACGCTGCCGGCCGACGGCTCCGCCAAGTTGTTCGACGGTTGCCATACTGCTACAATAGAAGCGTCGCCGTATCATTTTGGATGCGTTTGGCAACGCCGAAGACGCGTTTCCTTATCATAACCTTTCTCTCTGACATTGTTCCTGCGAGGTGACGAGTTTTGAACATTTTGAAAGCGAAGGACCGGCAAGAGCTGGAAAAGAAGCTTCCTACCATGCCCTGGTATGTCGAGAAGTTTATCGGCTACAAGCTGCCCGATCTGTCGCCTTCTTCTTTGCTCGAGTACGTGCGGGATTTCGAAACGTTTTTTTCCTATTTGCTGGCCGAAGGGCTTGCGGAAGGGCCCACGATACGCGACATCAAGCTGGAGGAGCTCGAAAGGCTGCATATGGACAATATCGACGGCTTCCGGATGTTTCTGTCGACACGGCAGCAGCAGACGAACAGCCGCGTCACGATTACGCGCAAGCTGTCTTCGCTCCGCTCGCTCTTCCATTACTTGAGCCAGATCGCCGAGGACGAACAATTCTACCCGCTGCTGAAGCGCAACGTCATGGCCAAAATTTCGATCAAGCGCACCCATAAGCCGAAGGATACGGCGGCCAAGCTGGAAGGCAAGCTGCTGCAGGAAGAGGAAATTGCCGAGTTTCTCGAATACGTCAAGCACGGCTACGGCGCCGACGTCGCAAGCAACAAGCAGGCTTTGTACGCCTACGAGCTGAACCGGACGCGCGACGCCTGCATCGTCAGCCTCATCCTTCATTCCGGACTGCGCGTTTCCGAGGTCGTCAATCTGGATGTCGACGACATCGATTTGAAGAAAAAGCTTACTTATGTATACCGAAAAGGGAAAAACGACGATACCTTCAAGACGCCGGTTTATTTTCGCCAGGAAGCGGTCGCCGATCTGCAGGCGTATTTGGCGATGCGCGAAACCCGCTACAAAGCGCCGAAGCGCGAGAAGGCGCTGTTTCTCGCCATCGCCAACGGGAAGTCCGAAGGCTCCCGGATGACGAAGCGCGCCATTCAGGAAATGGTGATCAAATACGCCAAACGGTTCGGCAAGCCGTACCTGTCCGTTCACAAGCTGCGCCATTCGTTCGCGACGGACTACTATTTGCGCAACGATATTTACAAAACGCAGGAGCAGCTCGGCCACGCTTCGCCCGAAACGACGCAAATCTACGCCCATCTGACCGACCGGACGATGGCCGAAGCGATCGATCGCGTCCGCGATGCGTAGAGGTTGCGCGCTGTTACGCGCGACCTCTGCCGAATCTCCGCCAGCCGCCCCGCCCCTTCGTCTATGTTATCCCGACCTTATTCCGCCTAAACCCGCAGCCGGCAATTGCGATCGCGTACGAAACGGCGCCGATGGCGGTCGCCCGAATCCTCGTAATCCAACCGAACATGTCCATGCGGCCCTGCATCGCAGCTCCCCGGTAGCGGTCAAACCGTCGGGGGGCCGATAGCCTACCTGCAGGGCGCTATACGTCGCGTCGCCCCGATCGCGCGTCCGATAGCGCACCTGCTGGGCACTATGCGCTCGCGTCGTCCCGATCGCGCGTCCGATAGCGCACCTGCTGGACCTTTCCCGCTTGCATTATCGGAACAATGCTGCAAAAGTGCAGCTTTTCGGGCGTAAAATAACCAAAATGCAAAAATTTCTGCGATAATACAGTTTTTTTGATCCGTTCATGCCAGACAAGCGAAAATCACCAAAAAATACTGTATTTTTGCAGTATTTTGTTCCATATTTACCTATTCAAGCCAAAATTCCTGTATTTTTGCATCTTTTTTTCGCCAAAGTAATCTACCGGGAAAAGGGAGGCACTTGAAGGTGGGGAGCGCAACGGACCGGAGACGAATAGAGATG
Source organism: Paenibacillus cisolokensis (assembly GCF_050481165.1). Taxonomy (NCBI): domain Bacteria; kingdom Bacillati; phylum Bacillota; class Bacilli; order Caryophanales; family Paenibacillaceae; genus Paenibacillus; species Paenibacillus cisolokensis. Next base: position 64,527 of record NZ_JBCNFP010000077.1, on the reverse strand, counting down.
ACGGTACACGCAACGAACCGGAGACGATTAGAGATGACGGTACACGCAACGGACCGGAGGCGATTAGACAGATGACGGTGCGGGCAACGGACGGACGACGATTTGACGGAAGGCGCGGACGGTTTAAGTAAGTTTTTATACTCTCTTTAATCTTTTAAAAAAAGACCGGGAAGCCTACCCAAAGGCTTACCGGTCTTCTCTAAAGCAGCGCTTCCGGATGGTTACAGATCGCGTGAAACTTCCCAGTCCTCGCTCGAAATACCTTCCTCTACCGCGAATTCGAAATCCTCGATATCGTATACCTGAACCGGCACTTCGGCCTCGATCAGCTTATCCTGAAACTCAAATTGATCCGACAGCAGCGGCGTCTGCAGCTTCATCGCCGTCAGCAGCAGTTCGGTCTCGACCGGGTCGAAATATTCGCCGTACTGCGCATTGTCGATCGCGTGAACGACCGTAAACTGCACAAGCTCGTTCAGCAGCAGCGGCGAGCTTTCGCGCCACGGCACCTGAAGCGCCTTTTCGATTTTTTTGCGGTTGAGCGGCTCCTCGAAAAAGCCGATCAGCTCTCCGATCTTCTCCCTGACATGCTTGTCGTCCTGCGGGTCGTCCATGATCGGATCGGCCCCATCTTTCATGTCGTAAAGCTCCATGATCGTCGAATAAGGGATCACATACTCGATCGGACGGCTCGGCACCAGCAACTGCCCGTATGTCGCAACCATGACCGCTTCGATTACAAAACGCCGTCGCATCGTTCGCCTTCCTCCTCAAAAACCAGTTCCACATTATTATACATCATTCCGCTGCCTGTACAAGAGAGCCATTCGACGATTTGCCTGACGGCGATTTGCAGGTTACAATGGGAATCGACTTCACCTATATCGCGGGCCGAGGAGCCCGCGCCTTCATTCGGGAAGGAGAGACGACCTATGCGCGAAGAAACGGCAATTATTATCGGCGCCGGCCCTTGCGGTCTGGCCGCAGCCTTGGAGCTGCAGGATATCGGGAAAGATCCGCTTATTATCGAGAAGCGGAACGTCGTGCATTCCATCTCCCAGTATCCGACTTATATGCATTTTTTCAGTACGCCGGAGCTGCTGGAAATCGGCGGCATTCCGTTCACGACGCCGCATGAGAAGCCGACCCGTCTGGAAGCGCTGAATTATTATCGCAACGTGGCGCTCCGCCGGAACGTGCGGATCAACGCATACGAAACCGTCAAGCGCGTGACGCCGCTCGGCGGCGACGGCTTCGAGCTGGAAAGCTTCGACCGTTTCGGCGAACGGAAGCTCTACCGGGCCCGCTATGTCATTGTCGCGACCGGCTACTTCGATCATCCGAATTATCTCGGCATCCCGGGCGAAGATATGGAGAAAGTATCGCATTTTTTCCGGGAGGCCCATCCGTATACCGGCATGAAAGTGGCGATCATCGGAGGCAGCAATTCCGCGATCGACGCCGCGCTCGAGCTGGAGCGGGTCGGAGCGAAGGTTACCGTCATTTATCGGGGCGAGGGATATTCGCCGGGCATTAAGCCCTGGGTCCGCCCCGTGTTCGAAAGTCTCGTCGCCAAAGGGCGAATCGACATGCGTTTTCGCTCCCGGGTCGTCAGCATCGGACCGCGCGAGGTGACCGTAACAAGTCCGGACGGCGAGGAGCGGCTGCCGAACGATTTTGTGCTGGCGCTCACCGGTTTCCATCCCGACCGCGATTTTCTGTCCGCCATCGGCGTCAGAATCGAGCCGGAAGGCTACCCGTACTTCGACGAGGAGACGATGGAGACGAATGTGCCGGGCGTATATTTGGCCGGGGTCGTGGCGTCGCGTCACGATGCCAACGAAATCTTCATCGAGACGGGCCGTTTCCACGGGCGCAAAATCGCCGCCAGCCTGCTCGCCAAGGAGCGGGCGTAAGCAGCCGGACCGTCAGCTATTCGCGCCCCTGCGAAAATGCTGTCAGCTCCGGCTGCCGGCGGCTCGCGGATCGCGGATCGCGGACCGCGCTACAGCTTCTTGATCCGCCCTTTGAACCGGCCGATAAACCGGTTGTTCGCCTCATCGCCTCCGGTCGCATTGCCGCTCATCCAGATCGGCGGGTGAACGCCTTCCTCGGCCAGCAGCCGGACCGTCTCCGCGACGAGCGACTGCAGCAAGTACGTGTTGGCGAAGGTCGACATGGCCGCCACCCGCTGCTCGACGCCTTCGATTTCGATAACGGCATCGCCGACCTCGATTTTGCTGTCCAGCACGACATCGACCAGATCGCACAAATTGCGCTTGGACGGATGGCGCGCCGGATGGTTCTCCGGCGTGGCCCGCGCATGGCGCACGGACGTCACCCCGATCGTTTTCACGCCGCGGGCCCGCGCCTCCAGAGCCGCATCGATGAGCGCCGCATTGATGCCGTATGCGTTGATCAGGATGAGCAGATCGCCTTCCTTCAATCCGTAATCGTCGATGACGATGGCGCCGTAGCCGGGCGTCCGTTCGATCGCCATCGAGCGCAGCGCCCCGCCGCTCAGCAGCGTACCTTCGTCAAGAATGGCGCTGATATGCATCAAGCCGCCCGCGCGAAAAAAGATTTCCTGCGCCCCCAGGTTCGAATGCCCTCCGGGACCGTAAGCATAGACGATCCGGTCCTCCTTGATCTGATCGGCCACCATGCGCGCCGCGCGCGCCACCGCTTCCCGTTCTTCCCGATGAAGCAGCTCCAGATGCTCCACAATTTTCGCCAAATATTGCGTCATGACGGGAACCGAACGATGATCCATCATTTTCCCTCCCCGGTTACGGAATCGTAAACTTTCACTCCGCTTTTGTACGTTTCCACAATGCGAACCCGCTGTCCGTCCCAGCGGAACCGGACAAGATCGGCCGGAGCGCCGGGCACAAGTCCGCGTGCCGACGGAAGCCCCATCCGCTCCGACGGATGCACCGACGCCATCTCCCAGGCTGCCGCCAGGGACGCCAGACCTTTGCGGGCAATATTCGCAATTCCCCGCGGCAGCAGCTGCGCTGAGCCTGCGAGCAGCCGCGGTTCGCCGGCCATATAAAGCTTGCCTTCCGGCGTCAGCACCACTTGCCCCCCGATATGGCTGTTGTACATCCCGGGCGGCATTCCGCTGAAGCTGACGGCGTCGCTGACGAGGATCGCCCGCTCGCCCTTCACCCTTAACGCCACCTTGAGAAAAGCGTCCGGCAGATGAAACCCGTCCGCGATCAGGCAGCTTGCCAAGCCGTCTTCCGCCAGCTGATCCCATATATAGTTGGGATGACGGGGAAGCAGCCGATGCGCGCCGTTGCCCAGATGGGTCGACATCGTCGCACCGGCCCGAACGGCCGCCTTCACCTGCTCCGATGTCGCCGCCGTGTGGCCGATGGACACGCGCACGCCATGGGCGACGCAGCGCTCGATAAACGCCGGCGCTTCCGGCCATTCCGGCGACAGCGTCACGATGCGGATGCGCCCGCCCGCGCTTTCCTGCCATCGCTGAAACAGCTCCCAATCCGGTGCCTTGACATACGCTTTGCTGTGAGCGCCGCGCGCGCCGTCCTCCGGCGAGATGAATGGTCCTTCCAGATGAATGCCGGCAATCGCCGCCCGGCATGCCGGATCGGTGTCGCAGGCGGCCGCGATTGTCCGCATCCCTTCCGCAATCGCTTCGTCGCTGTTCGTAATGACGGTCGGATAATATGCCGTCACCCCTTCCCGGAACAGCGCTTCGGTTATCCGCTGCGCCGTCCCGTCGGCCATCGGAATCGTATTGAAATCGAAACCTGCGCAGCCGTTTATCTGCAGATCGACAAGCCCGGGACCGATCCACGGCAATTCGCGGCCGTCCGCCCCGGCCGGCGCGTCCGTCAGCGGCCGTACGCTGACGATCGTCCCGTTCTCGATGCAGACGGCAACGGGCTCGCCGGTCCGGTAATGCCTGCCGCTCACCTCCGCCGTGCCCACTGCCGCACCCGCTCCCTCGATGGCCGCCATACCTGCTGCCGCGTTCATCGCAGCGCCTCCTCGCCGAACGCGTCCCGGTCGGTATAGAGCGTGCAAGCCGGATGCGTCCGCAAAATCGTCGACGGGCACGCCTCGGACACCGGTCCGTATAACGTCTCCCGCACCGCCTTCGTTTTCGTCGGACCCGGCACGATGCAGAACAGCCGCCGGCCGGACATGAGCGCCGGCACCGTCAGCGTCAGCGCATGGGTCGGCACGTCGGCCAACGACGCAAAGCAGCCGTCGTTCACCTGCTGCTGCCGGCAGATGTCGTCGAGCTCGACCGGCTTGATCGTCTCGGTATCGTGAAAATCGGCGACAGGCGGATCGTTAAACGCGATATGGCCGTTCTCCCCGATTCCCATGCAGACGATGTCGATCGGCTCCCGGCGGATCAGCTCGCCGTAACGCCGGCATTCGGCGCCGATATCGCCCGAGCTGTCGATCAGATGGACGCCTCCCGGCCGTACGGCATCGAACAGCCTTTCTTGCAGAAACCGCCCGAAACGCTGCGGCGCATCGCTCGGCAGCCCGATATATTCGTCCATATGAAAGACGTCCACTCTGGACCAATCGATGCCGTCTAAACCGCGCAGCGTTTCCAGAAATTCATTCTGCGAAGGCGCAGCGGCAAAAATCATCCGGATGCGCGGCCGCTTCTCCAACAGCTCCCTCATATGGCGTGCGACATCAAGAGCGGCTGCCGTGCCCATTTGCTTCCGGTCGCGATAGACGCGCACCTGCAGCCGGTCCGCTTGCTTCTCCAGCACCGGCTTCACTATTCCCGTCAATGTTCTCATCCCTTCCTTAATGTTTCGTTCGATTCCGGCGGCGTACGGCGAAGGCAATCCGAAACAGAGCGACGAATCGGCGGCTTCGTACCCGCCCTCCGCCAACTGACGGTCGGTGGGCACATAACCGGTCATGCCGTTCGTGTAGCCGACCGGCAGAACCCCTTCTTCAAGCTCTCGCTTCGCAAACAGCCCGTACTCCACCACCATCTCCGCGTCGGCCGCCAGCAGCGTCAATCCGTCCGCCAGCCGCAGCGCGCCAAGACGCAGCGGCACCGAATCCGGCAGCCGCCCCGTATTTTCAAGCTCGCCGAGCAATCGCGCCGCCCATTCCCCGACGATGCCGTCCTCTCCGCACTTCGCTTGAAGCTCCGCTCGAGCGGGAACGCGCCGAAGCGGCAGCGGAACGATCAGCTCCTCCCACCGGAGTTCGGATGCGGCGAGCGGTTCCATCGGACGCTCCAGCACGCGCAGCACCGCTTCGGCAAGTCGGATGCCGAGCCGTTCCGCATCGTCCGCTGATCCGCGGCAGAACGCCCCATCGCGAATCAGCGCCGGGCGCACGTCGCCGCAGTAGCCTTGCAAATACGCAGCGACCGCGCCCTCTCCGAGCGCGTTCTCCACCGCCTCCATGGCGACGCCGGGGAACTCCGGGAAGACGATGTTGTCCCCGGTCGTCGTCGGGTGGCATGCCGCATGCGCGAACAAGCCTTTGACGCGGCCGGCATCGTTGCGGAACCGGATAACCGTCAGTTCATGATCGGCAGGCCCGTCGGGATTCGGGGCCATGACGATGACGCCGTCCTTCCATAGCCGCCGATGTATGCCGAGCTCGCAACGGTCCCGGCCGCGTTCGACCGAGACCGGCTCCATCCGCTCCAACGCTTCCCCGATGCCGGCCAGCAGCTTCGCTTCCAGCTCGGCCCAATACTCCCTGTCCGGCTCCCCCAGCACCTTCAGGAACAGGCCGCTCGTTTGCGGTCCGCAATGATTGTGAGTCGCATGCAGCAGAACGGCATCGAAAGCGGATGGCCATGCTGCATCGATAGCCGCCTTCAGCCTGTCCGCATAGTCCGAGCCCCACCAGATCAGATCGGCCGATACGACGAGCGCCTGATATTTCCCTTGACGAAAGCAAAAGATGTTCATCCCGAGCGGCCGGACGATTCTTTCGAAGACGCCGCTGCGATGGGCGAAGCCGGCCAGCGCGACCGGATGCGACGGCGTAATATCCGCTTTGGCCGTCCCGAGTTCCAAACGACCGGTCATGACGATGCCGCCTCCCGCAAGCGTCGCCCGTCGCCGTCCAGCAGCTCGATGATCAGCAGCACGTCGCGCATAATATGAAACGGGTCCTTCACCGGCAAAGCGACGATTTTGTCAAGCGGCCGCCCCTGTCTGTCGCGAATCTGGACCCATTCCCCGATTGTCCGGTCCGGATTCGGGAACGTCCGGAACACATAGCGGTGCGTTTTGTCGTAAAGCGCCGCAAAATCCGGATCGCCGAGCAGCCGGGACGAAAGCAGCGTAACGTACAGCGCCTCGGAATGCGGCCACCACAGCTTCGTATCCCACGTATCCAGCACCAGCGTCTCGTAAGGGTCGTTCGCCAGCCTCCCCGCCGGCCGCCCCCCGTCCCGGTCGACGAAGCGCAGCAGTCCGCCGTAATCGGCATCCCAGCCGAGTTCGAACGCCCTCTTCACGGCCCGGCCGGCGGGAGCGAGGAGCTCCTCCCGTCCCAGCCGCACGGCCGCGTGCATGACGAACCACATGCATTCCAGCGTATGCCCGGGGTTGACATGCCGGCAAAGCACCGTATCCGGCGGCGCTGCGCCCGATGCGGGAACGATTTCGGCTATCCGGCCGTCCGGCTGCAGAAACCGGTTCATAATGTCGTCCATGAAACGCCGGCATCGATCGGCCAGTTCGAGGCAGCGCGCATGGCCGAACGCCTCCGCGCATTCCAGCAGCTCCTGCGTCACGTTGAGCAGAATCATCGGAATGGCGTGCGCCCTGTAGCCTGGCGCGATCGGATACGGCTCGCTGCGGAAGCTGCCTTCCTCCACCCGCTCCACGATCCGGTCGTACAGCCGCAGCGCGGCTTCGACATAGGAGCTGTCGCCGGATACGCGGGCATAGGCGGCAAACCCGAGCACGACAAAGCAGTCGGCATATACGCTCGTGTCGAACCCTTTACCCGGTTCGCTCTCCTTCATCCGGCCGTCTTCGGTCAGCAGAAACGCGCAATTTCCGTTGTCCATTATCGCATTCCGTCTCAGAAAATCCGCAGCTTTGCCCGCTTCCTCCGCATACCGTCCGCTTGGCAATACCAGCAATCCGCGCGCCGACATCCCGGCAAGCTTCGACCACAGCCATACGAACCGCCCCTGCGACCACGTATATTTATCCCGCGAAAACAGCCGTCCGCCATCGTTGGAATAACAGGTGAAAATGCCGCCGTGCTCGCGGTCAACCGCTTTCTCCCAAAACGGCAGCAGCGATTCCGTCAAATGCTCCTTGTAAAAAGCCGTCAATGCAGAGCCGTTCAGCCGATTATCCATTCGAATTCATCCCGTGCCCGGCACCGGTCCCGGTATTCGCCAAAGCGCTGTCCGCTTTGAGCATTTCCATCAGCTGCTCGACCTCCGGCCGGACCGGGCGGCCGCGCTTCGCCAATCCGATGCCGATAAAAAGAATGGCCGATACGAGCACCGGAGACGCAACCAGCAGCGCGGTGCCGGTTACGAACACGTATTTGACCAGCACGAACGTAACGATGCCGCCGACCCACGACACGATGGCGGCCGTCGAGTCGCTATGCTTGAACGCGGGCATCAGGCCGAGCAGCATCGGGATCGAGATCGGGCCGACGAGCGCGCCGAACCAGGTGATCAGCAGGCTAAGCACGCCGCCGAACGAATTCGCGTTCAGCGCGATGAGGAGCGTCAGTCCGACGAAAACGATCATTACGATACGGGCGAACCGGAGCGACGCTTTTCTGCTGAGCGAGCGGTACTTCTTGGATATGACCGGCATAATATCCCGGGTAATGACCGCCGTTATGGCGTTGGCATCGGATGTCGTCATCGCCATCGTATGGGCGAACATCGAAGCCAGCACGAGACCGATCAGGCCGGCCGGCAGCAAATCCATCGTCATAAGCGAATAGGATTGGGTCGGATCCGCCAAATTTTCGTAAAAGAGCGGCGCGGCCCACATCGGGAAAAACAGGATGAGAGGCCAGAACAGATACAGCAGGCCGGAGAAGATGGCAGCCTTGCGGGCATCGGCGCCGGTCGGAGCCGCGATATAACGTTGCGCCAGATTCCACGTGCCGCCGTTATAGCTGAGGAAATTGATGACAACATAAGCGAGAACGAAGCCGATCGTATAGTCGCCGACGAACGGCTTGCTGTGATCCGGCGGGAGCTGCTCCCAGATGCCGGTAACCGAGCCGAGACCGCCGAGCTTGCCCGCCACGATGACGAACATGGCGATGCCGGCGACGAGCTGGACGACGAATTGGGCGAAATCGGTCCAGGCATCGGCCCACAATCCGCCGATCGCCGCGTAGAACAGCGAGATGGCTCCGGAGACGACAATGCCGACCGCGATCGGCACATCCGCGAACACGTTCAAAATGACGGCGATAGCGGCCCATTTCGCGCCGACGTCGAACAGCTTCAGCAGCACGCCGCTCCAGGCCATCAGCTGCTGCGTCGGCACATTGTAGCGGGTGGACAAATATTCCATCGGCGATTCGATGTTCAGCTTCTGGCGCAGACGCGACCAGCGCGGGGCGATCAGCAGCGCGCCGACGAAGACGGCGATGGCGACAGGAACCGCCCACCAGACGTACAGCGTAAAGCCGTGCGTGTACGCGACGCCCGCATATGCGACGAACACGGCGGCGCTGTACCCCGACATATGGTGGGATATGCCCGACAGCCACCACGGCATCCTCCCGCCTGCAGCAAAAAAGTCTTTCGTGCCTTTAATTTGCTTGAACGACCACGTACCGATAAAGACCATCAGCAAAAAGAACAAGGCCAGCACGATCCAGTCCAACGCTTCCATACTCGGCACCTCCTATTTTGTCCTAGTCAAGGACTAATTGGTTATAACGTATCACCTGAAAGCGGTTACGTCAAGAGGTGCCGCAAAGAAAGGCACTCCACTTTTTCCGTTCCCGCCCGAACCGGATTTCCTTCGTGTAAAAAAATAACGGCTATTCCCGCTCAAAGTCGAGGATAATAGCCGCTCCCGCACCGATAGCGGGCAAAAGTTCGTTATGAATAAAATGGAGCTTGACCGTTTCGCCGGGGATAGAGAGCGCCCTGGCGGCGAGCGTATCGGCGACCGCCTGCCGGAACGAGTCCGAACGGTGCAGCGGACTGTTGATGACGATATGCTCCGGGTTGAACAGATTGACGACCTGGGTCATCGCGGCGCCGACATATTCGCCCGCCGCGCGCAACGTCTCCCGGACGGCCGCGCTGCCTTCATGCCGGTCGATGACAAGCGGAAACGGCAGATCCTCGCCGGCGCCATCCGCAGCGAGCAGCAGCCGTTCCTTCAGAACTGGCAGCCGCACGAGCGCTTCCAGACATCCGCGCTGCCCGCAGCTGCAGACCGGTCCGTCCGGGTCCACGCAGATGTGGCCGATTTCCCCGGCCGTCCAGCTTGCGCCGTGATAGATCTGACCGTGGATCAGCAGCGCGCCCCCGACGCCTTCGTCGATCGAAACGTAGAAAGCCGAGCCCGCTTCGCCGGCGGGCATTTCAAAGGCGGGCGCCAAAGCCGACGCCTTCACCTTGTTCATGACGCGGACCGGAACGTTCAGCTTGCTGCCCAGCGTCTCCCTGATCCGCACGTTCCGCCACCCGAGGTTGGTCGCGAACCGCAGCAGCCCTTGCTCCGGATCGACGAGACCGGGCACCGCAACGCCGACGCCCAGCGCTTCCGGATGAAGCGCAAGCAGCCTGGCGCACAAGCGGCCGATCGCTTCCAGCGCTTGCACCGGCTCGCGAAAATCCATCGCAAGCGTTCCTTTCTCAAGGACGGAGGAGACGTAATCGGTCACTACATACTGACATTGCCGGCTTCCGACGAGCAAGCCGATCGTCTTGTAGCTTTCGGGCACGAGGCGGAGCCGGATTCGCGGCCGTCCCACTCCCCCGTTTTCGTCGATGCCGACCTCCTGAACGATCCCTTCCTTCAAAAATTTATCGACAATAAGCGATATCGTATTTTTGCTCAGCCCAAGCTCCTTGGCGATTTCCTGCCGGGAGCTCGTGCCGCGTATCCGCAGCAGCGAAAGCGTCCGTTTCTCGTTCTGCTGTCTTAGTATTGCCGTTCCTTTGCTCATCTTCTTCCTTCCCCACCCGATCGTACAGCTTCTTCCATTGTAACCGATTCCGCCGCATAAAGCGAACGTTTGCTTTTTTCGGCTGGAAGCGGCCGTTCCTTCCTCCGCCCCGTCTCTGGTTATCCGGAGCCCGTGTCCGAAACGAGCGTGACAATCTTTTGCAGCCGGATATGTTCGTTCCGGGCGAGCCCCGACCGAAAATAAGCGAATAAATAGGCCGCTTCCGCGAAGGTCAGGCCGGGATAGACGACGATCTGCTGACGGGTGAACGGATTGTCGATCAGCACCTGCCATTCCCCTTCCCGTTCCCGGACCGGTATGCGGCTGTACACGGTGCTTTTATACGCAATAATCGACTGGTATTCGTCCCAGATCCGTTCCCAGGAAGGGCTTACGGTTCCCGGCTCGGGCAGCGCGATTCGCGCCAGGTCAAGCAGCGCTTCCGCTTCCGGCGTCTCGTCGTCGGTATATTGCTTCAAATAATCGCGAAACTCCTCCAGAAAACGGCGCACGGCGCTGAAGCCGCAGCGGGCGAGCCGTTCGCCGAAGCCGGCCGCCTCCCCCACCGAGCCGATCGTCCGGAACCGGTCGAATACGCCTGCATCGGGACGCGGTATGGATTCCATTCGAATGCGCTCCTCCTTGCACATTGTGCTTGGCGCCGCATTGCGGCATGACGGGTTGATATGCGTTATTCCGATATGTAAACTTATGGCCGTTCGAACGATACTTGAATGGAGCCGTCGCGCTCGAGAACGACCGTACGCGCATCGTTATTGTTCAGCTTGACATTCATCAGCTTGACGCGGCTTTCGGTGACTTCGACGGTTTCCCACGAAGAGATGTCGTCGTATCCGCATTCGCTTAACCGCGTTTCCGATTCCCGCTCGGCGTCTTCGCCGGTTTCCCACCACAGTACGCCATAGTACGGCAAATCGTATACGTTGCGCTGCCACGCCGCGACGATAACGCCGCTCTCCCGATGACGGCAAACGAAGGGCATGCTCTCCCCTCCTCGCACAAAACAGACGCAATCTCGCCTTGCGGGATTGCGTCTGCCCGGTTGCTTGTTCCGGTACGGAACGATCCGGCTACAAATACGGGTTGTCGTGCTTCGCCTTCAGCCGGCTCCAGCGCCGCTCCACTTCGTCCTCGAACGCCCGCAGCGCTTCGGCGTACTCGGGACGCGTCATATGCTTGGTCTTGCCCATATTTTTCAGCCAGTCCGCCAGCGGAATGCGTTTCCCTTTCTCCTCCGGATTGTACGTAATCGTCGTCACGCCATGCTCCACCTCGTACAGCGGAAAGAAGCACGAATTGACCGCATCGTCGATGAGCGTCTGCCCGATCTTCTCCTCCGACAGCCAGTTGAGCGGACAGGTGATTAATATTTTACCGTACACGAGCCCTTCGTTCTGCGCGTAATATTGCGCCTTCGCCGCCTTGCGCAGCAAGTCCTGGGGCGCCGATTCCGAGCCGGTGAACACGTACGGAATATTGGTTGCCGCCATAATTTGCGCCGTATCCTTGTGGTGAAACAGCTTGCCGCCCTGATGCTTGCCGACGTTGGACGTCGACGTCCGGTGGCCGAGCGGCGTCGAATACGACAGCTGTGCGCCCGTATTCATATAGCCTTCGTTATCGTATTCGAGAATGATCATCTTATGATTGCGCAGCGCGCTGCCGATCGCCGGACCCATCCCGATGTCCATGCCGCCGTCGCCGGTAATCATCACGAACGTGAAGTCGTCCTTCAGCCCAAGGTCGTCCAGCTCGCCGCGCCGCTTGCGCTCCCAGAACATCTCCACGACGCCGGACAGCGTTGCCGCCCCGTTCTGGAACAGATTGTGAATATAGGTCGCCTTGTGGGACGAGTACGGAAAACCGGTCGTGACGACCATTGCGCAGCCGGTCTGATAAAGCGTGACGATGTCGCCTTCGATGCCTTTGAAGAACAGCTCGAGTCCGGAGAAGATGCCGCAGCCCGGGCAAGCGCCGTGGCCCGGTGCAAGCCGCTTCGGCTTCTTCGTCAGCTGGCGGACCGGGGGAACGCGCACTTTCAGCTTGCCGGTCGTCTCGTCCTTGTCGACCGTGACGAGTCCGGTCTTCAAATCTTCGTAGCGCAGCGGTTCCAGCACCCGCTTCGGCGCCAGCGCCGGGTCGCCCGGCGTATGGCCGTAGTAGTCGAACGGCTTGTCGACCTTGCCGGTTTCCGCGGCCTCGATCGCCAGCCGGAAGAAATGATGCCCGTCCTCGGCGTAGAAGTCTTTGCCGCCCAATCCGTATACACGGCTGATGACGAGCGTGTCCTTCACGCCGTGCGAGAACAGCGCCGCCTTCACCTCATTCGTCATATTGCCGCCGTGCCCGCCGTACGAATCGGCCCGGTCGCCGACGGTGACGGCTTTGACGCCGCGCAGCGCCTCGGCGATTTCCTTCTGCGGGAACGGGCGTATCATGTTGGGCGCGATCGATCCGGCTTTGATTCCCTGCTTGCGCAGCTGGTCGACGACATCTTTTATAATTTCCGACGCGGAATTCATCAGGAAGACGGCCACTTCCGCATCCTCCATCCGGTACAGATCGAGCAGCGGATAGTCGCGGCCGGTCAGTACGGCATATTCCTTGCGGATGCGGTCGTACACGTCCGCCGCCCTGTACATCGCCATCGACTGCTGATAGCAGTTGTTGATATAGTCCGGCTCGTTCATGTACGGCCCGACCGTAATCGGGTTGTTCCGGTCGAGCACATGCGCGAATCCTTCCGGCGGGCGCTCGCCGACGAAAGCCAGCACGTCCGCACGGTCCGCGAACATCTGCACGCGCCGCTTCTGATGGGAGGTGAAATAGCCGTCCGACGCCACCAGCACCGGCAGCCGCACCTCCGGGTCCTCAGCCAGCTTGAGCGCCATGATGTTCATGTCGTATACGGCCTGAGGATCGCGGCACATCAGAATCGGCCAGCCCGTATTGAGCGCAAAATACAGGTCCGAATGATCGCCATGAATGTCGAGCGGCCCGGACACGGAGCGGCAGACGAGGTTCATGACCATCGGAAACCGCGTACCGGACTGCACCGGCATTTGCTCCAGCATGTACAGGTAGCCGTTCGAGCTGGTCGCGTTGAATACGCGGCCGCCTGCGACCGACGCGCCGTAGCATATTCCCGCCGAGCCGTGCTCGCCGTCGGCGGGAATCAGCTTGATGTCATGCTGGCCGTTCGCTTTCATCAAATCGAGAAACTGCGCCACTTCCGTCGACGGCGAAATCGGAAAATAGCCCATGATGTGATAGTTGATCTGATGCGCCGCGTACGCCGCCATTTCGTTGCCGGATTCGTACACCATCCGCTGCGGGACGGTGCCCCGGCTCGCTTCCTTGTCGATCTCGATGGCCATTGCATAATCACCCCGATTCATGAACTCGCATCAGTTTGCCATTGGGAAACGATGCGGCACCCGATTCGCTTCGCCGTAGCCATCCGTTTCGCGTTCCGACATGAGCGCCTCGGTCGGACAGGCGACGACGCATTTCAGACAGCCTTTGCAGTATTGATAATCGATGCCTTGCAGAAACATCTGAAGCCTTCCTCTCTTGTCCGGCCGTTCCTCCCAGACGAAGCAGAAATCCGGGCAGGCCGTATCGCATGCCGCGCAATGAATGCACTTCTCCTCATCGAAATGCGGCATCATGCCTTGGCGGGAAATACTCAAGTCTTTCAGCACGCTGTTGCCCGGATTGACGATCATGCCGCCGAGCGGCTGCGTCTCGTAGCCGAGCACCGGGATGTCCCAGCGGGTCGGCAACGGCATCTCGGCGCCTTCCGGAAGCGCGAACGTCCGAAAGCGGACTTCGTCATACCCCCGCTGGAACGTGCGCAGCGCCGGCTCGACCGCCTGCGGATATTTCTTCTCCAGCGACTTCCGGATAATTCCTTTCATATGCTCGAAATCGAGAAAGTCGCACAGCCGGAACAAGCCGCCGAGCATCCCCATGTTGACCCTGTTATGCTCCTCCAGGGCAATGCCGGTTGCGTCGACGACCGCAATCGTGCCGCCCTGCAGCTTCAGCTTTTCCTTCAATTGCTCAGGCGTTTTCGCGGAGTTGACAAGGACGACGCTGTCCTCGTAGATGCCGCTGATCACATTGACGGTTTTGGACAGATTCTCGTGAAAGATGCCGACAATATGCGGACGCTCTACCGGCGTCGTATCGCGGATGTTCGTCCCTATATCGCAAAACCGGATGTGCGCCTTGACCGGCGACCCTTTCTTCTCCGAGCCGTAGGATGAAAAGCTGACGCCGTTGAAACCGCTTCCAACTACGCCTGCTTCCGCAAGCATCTTCCCTGCCAGATTGGCTCCGAGCCCGCCAATCGATTCCAGCCGGATTTCAAAGAAGCCGAGATCGTTCCGTTTCGGAAGAACCGCCACCTTCTCCCTCTCCCTTCCCGATTTCCATTATCGAATTTTTCATAATTGTCATAATTTTTACAATTTTGAGTATACCAGTTTCCAAGCCATTCGCATAGTGTTATCCATAATGATATATGCGTCCTGTACCGGTTTTGTACCCCTTTCTTTCCCGCCGCGTCTTCAGGGCAAAAAAACGGCGGCTTCCGCATGGCGAAAGCGCCGTTTGCACGATCGCGGGCAGACCGGCCGTATGCGTGCGTATGCGTGGCCGGATGCGCCGGGCTACCGGTTGCGCAGCCCCCTCTGCACGTTCTGCAGATCTTTCCAGCGAATCAGAATGATGCCTTCCTCACGGATCGTCTCCTGCACTTCGGGATCGCGGAACAGATCCATCTCCATTCCCCGCTTGTCCGGCTGGCCGTGGAAGGCGCGCAGCTCGTCGGTAACCGGCGAAGGATGAATGATAATTTCCGATACGCCCGGCCGCAAGCTCCGCAGCAGCGCCTGCATGTCGGATTTCAGCGAGGAATACGTCTCGCCTTCCGCCATTCCGAACGGCAAACCGAGCAAATAATCGAGCACAAGCACGCCTTTCGCATTCGCTTCGTCGGCCCGCTTGCGCGCCAAATCCGCCATCTCCGGCGGCGCTACCTGGCCGTTCTCCTGCAGCAAATACCGGGGCAGCCGGAACGGCAGCCCGTATTGGGCGCACACGTCGAATACGATATCGAGAAAATCGCGTCCGGTCGCCAGTCCGTACAAGCTGCCCATATGGTTGTCCGCATGGGACGGCTTCATGCCGAGACGAAGCGCCATCTCGATTTGGGCGACCAGCTCCTCGCGCACCTGCTCGGGGTCAGCCTGCGTTTCGAACGTTTTCGTATCTTTCGGGAAGTATCCTTCCTCCGTCACGAGCGTATCCGTCGGATGCGTCCGGCAGACGGGCCCCCATTTGTAGTGATCCCATTCGCTCGTCAGCGTCAGATGTACGCCGACGTCGAACTGCGGATGCCGGGCGCTCCACAGCGCCGCCTCGCGCGCCCAGCCGCACGGCATCATCAGCGTCGCCGACGAGACGACGCCGCCTTCCAGCAGCTTCTGGATACCGATGTTCGTCGTATGACATACGCCGAAATCATCCGCGTTAATGATCAGCAGTCTGTCCTGCTCCCCGTAGCCAAGCAATTTCGCCACATTCATGAGAACCCCACCTTTTACGGAAAATGAGCTGAGCTGCAGACGCCGAACCGGCCGCGGGTCCGCCCGCATGTCTGCGGCCGGCTTGGGCCCTGCAGTGCCGTTATTTCGATCGGAGCCGGCCGTTCCGCACCGCTCGGTCGGTTCGTCTGGCCGGCAGGCGGCGCCGGTTTCGGCAAGCGGTTTCATACAGCCGCCTTGTCGTCGAACATGCCGCAATTATAAGTCCGGATTCCCGGGAAGACAACGGAGAGATTAATCGTTCGCTATATTAATAATTAATAGGATAAAATATTAAGATCGTTCGCCTTCGTTCGACAGAACCGTCCATCACCGGCCGGTTCGCTGTCGAACGGCTCGCATTATGTAAATTTGTGCGTTTCCCCGGGAAATGACAGCCGGCCCGCCCATTCATTTCCCGGACATCCTGCGGCGGTAAGTGCGTTCCATACGGATGATTTCGTCGCGCGTGCGCCGGGAAGCGTTCTCCAAACCTTCCTTATGCCGCTTGCCGTAACGAAAGTCCATGATGATCACGACGAGCACGATGATGGCGGCGGCCGCTGCTGCCCAGACGCTGAACAAATAAACGGCGGCGGCCGCGGTCAGCAGCAGCCAGACGAAGGCGATCCAGCCGAGCGGCTTTCCCCAACCGCCCAGCCGCCACGGCGCGTCGGCCTCCAGCCGGCTCCATCTGTCCCTGCGCGTCAGCTTGAGGCCGATCGGAATGGCGTACGCGATATGAAGACATAACATCACGAACGCCAGCGTGAAAGAGACCGGCGACAGCCGCTGCAGCCAGACGGCCGTATCGAGCAGTACGGCGCAAGTGAGGCCGGCGGCGGTGACGAGCCAGATCGCCCGGACGGGCATATGGCTTTTGGCCGACACCTGGGCCCACAGGAAGCTTCTGGGGGCCGCCTGATCGCGGGCCAGCGCGAAGAGCGACCGCGATGCCGTACCGAGCACCGCAAATCCGCTGAACCATAGCGCAAGCGCGATGCCGGCCGCGACGACCGGTCCCGCCGCCTTCCACGGCGCCAGCGCCAACTGGAGGAACAGGCTGCCGCCGGCGGCATTGGCGCCGGCTCCCCAGGACAGCGCCATGAACGCGAGCAGCACGAATCCGATCACGGCGACATAGGCAGCCGACAAAAACATCCCCCAGGGAACGCGGATGCGCGGATCGACCGTTTCTTCGCCCGCATGGCCGGCCGCGTCCCCGCCGATGAAAGCCCGCATCAGCAGCAGCGTGCCGGCTGCGAATGCCCATAGGTCGCCTTCCGTTCCGAGCACCGGATTGTCGAATCGATACAACCAGTCCGCCGGATAGGCCCCCGGCCAGACGATCCAGACGAGTCCGGCTATAATCGCGACCGCAAGCAGCGCCTGCAGCCAGGCGCCCGCCGCGTGTACGGCGGCGAGCAGGCGGATGCCCGCATGATGCGCTGCCGCTTGCGTACCGAACAGCGCCAGCGTCCACGACCAGAACGTCAGCGCGCCGGGCGTATAGCCGAATCGCTGCGAGGCGTAAGCGTCCAGCAAACCGGCTGCCGTCACGTTCACGAGAACGAGCAGTGCCCCATATCCGGATAGATGGAGCCAGCCCGCATACCAGCCCCATCTCCGTCCGCCCAGTGCGGCAGCCCAGTGATAACAGCCGCCGGCCGTCGGCACCGCCGATGCGATCTCGGCCTGCGAAGCGCATACGGCCAGCGAGAACAGCGCGACGATCGGCCAGCCGTAGCCGATCACCGCCGGTCCGCCCAGCATGAGGGCCGGACCGAACAAAACCGCCGAGCTGCCGATCAAAGACATCACATTGAAGGATGCGCCGAACGACGACAGTCCCCCGAGGCCGCGGCGCAGCTGCTGGGCGAGACCGAACCGGTTCAGGTCATGTTTGTCCCTCATCCACCGGACATATTCGGTCTGATCGCCGAGCGTCAGATGCCGTGAAGCTCTCACCCGCCGTTCGGCCAGCGCGGCCAAAGCGATGGCTGTCGCGCAAACGGCGGCAAAAAGCAGCGCTCCTACGAGCACGAACCCCATTGATGCCCACCTCCCTCTTCTACCCTATGAAGAGGAAGCGAACCGCAGCACTGCTTGTTTTTTACAGCATGGCAGCCAATGGCCCGTCATCGTTAATGATCGGCTCCAGCTCGTAGACGGAGATCGGAAAATAGGGAAATCCGTAAACGTACGGCGCCAATTCATACAATTGAAAGTAAATGACCAGCGAACGGTCCGCTACATAAAAATCCTGGTCCGGACGTATCGACTGGAACGGCTGGAGCGTATCGATCTTCCGCTCTTTAATCTGCTCCGCCACGATTTCGGACAATACTTTGACATAGGGACTGCCGGGTTTGAACAATTCGTGAAGCGCATACGAGCGGCCGGTTGTCGTATCGAACGTCAGCGAGCGCTGCAGCGTCAGCCCGTGCGCCCCGCCGGTGTACGCATAATTGAAAAGCGAAATGCTCAGCACCTGGCTGTGGTTTGTCTTTGTCTCGAAATAGCCAATCATCTCGGCGCGCGGATCGTCCAGCGAGCCTTGATCGACGACGAGCTGGCGGACCGTGCCGCGAATGGCATCGTTAATGTCCGCTTCCGCTCTGCGGCTGTGCAAGCCGCGTACGACCGGAACCCACAGTTCCGTCTTCGGCAACACGACGCGATGCGACGAAATGATTGGAGGAGGGTGAAAAACCATAATGGAACACCTGCCTAGTCAGCAATGATGTTCCATTATATGCACCCGCCTCATCTCATGCCATTCGATGCCTCCATGGTTCGAGGCGGCCGGACCGATATATTCGAAACCTTGCTTGCGGTAAAAATCGACCAGATGCTTCTCGCACATCAGCATGACGGATGCGAGTCCGTCGGTTTCGGCTTGACGGATCAGACGTCTGACAAGCTTGGAAGCGATGCCGCGGCGGCGCCATGACGGCTCGACTGCGACGGTCAACACGCAAAAATGAATGCCGTCGTCGTCCGCCCCCTGAACCCCCTTCGCCTCGTCGCCGCAAGTCGGACTGTTCGTTCGTACGCCGTTGGCGATGCCGACCAGCTTGCCGCCGATCCAGGCCGACCAGAAATAAGCGCCGAATCGCCGGTAGCGGTAACGGAACGCTTCCGCCGTCGCCGCCGCCTCCGGCGGGTAGCACAGACGTTCCAGCCGGTAAGCTGCATCCAGCTCTTCCTCCCGAATCGGGCGCAGCTCGATCGCGGACAGCTCGCTCACAGCAGCATCTTCTCCCGCTCCGTCAGCCTTCTGCCGCTTACGTCGAGCACGATCCGGCCCTGATTCAGTCCGATCGTGCGGTCGGCGAAACGCTCCGCCCAATCGCCCTGGTGGAGCACCGCGATGACAATCAGCCCCTGCTCCTTGCACAGCCGCTTCAAGTCGGCGAGCACCGTATCGGCCGCGTGCGGATCGAGTCCCGATACCGGTTCGTCGGCCAATATCACCTTGGCGCCGTGCACGAGCGCCCGGGCGATCGCGATGCGCTGTTTCTCGCCGCCGCTCATGTTGCTCACTTTCTGGTGCGCCTTGTCCAGCAGCCCCATTTTCTCGATCATATCCATCGCGCCCATATAATCGTCATTGCGCACCATGCCGGTCAGACGCCGGAAGATCGACGTTTGATAAGCGGAACCGATCAGCACGTTTTTCAGACCGGTCCGGTTCGGATACAGAACGGGCTTCTCTTCCAGGTACGCGACCTCGCGCCGGATTTTGCGAATGCCCGCCCAGCCCTGCTTGAAAATATCCGTCCCGTCGAAGACGTACGTGCCGCCGCTCCATTTTTCGCGCAGCGCCAGGCAGCGCAGCAGCATCGACTTGCCGCTCCCGCTCGCGCCCTTGACGGCGATGAACTGGCCTTGTCCGGCTTCCAGCGTAATATCGTCCAGCACCTTGGGCCCGCCGGGTATCTGTTTCGTCAATCGGGATACGTGAATCATGTCCGTTTCTCCTTTGCAGCGCGTCCGTTTTTGCGAAGTTTTCCTATAAACTAGTTTACGGGAAACAAAAAACAGTTTCCACCCGAACAAATGTTTGTTATAATAGAAACAAGAACAAACGTTCTATCCATTGCGAAGGAGGCTGACCAGCATGACCAACTGCGAGAACTATCGTTTTGTGGAAAAGCATCGTCCGTGGCGGGACTTGACGTTCAAGTTTTATGCCGACGGCAGACTGACCATTATCGATAACGAAGCGGGGGTGCCGGTCGCTCCGCGCGAATTGAAAGGAGACAGTCTGGATTTTTACGTACGGAAGCGCATTTCGTTCATCAAGAACGATCTGATCGCGAAGAAGACCAAGTACGGCGCCTGACGACGGTCAGGCAGCAGCCGTTATGATGAGAAAGCAGAGGTCGCACAAGGCGCCCCTGCTTTTTTTTATCCTATGAAGCCGCTTATTCGTAGTCCTTTACTTTTTCTTTCAGCCGATACAGCTGTTCCTTGAGGCTGCGGACGGTATCTGCATATTCCGGATCGTGGTAGACGCTGTTGAGTTCGTAAGGATCTTGCTGCAGATCGAACAGTTCCCATTCCGGCTCTTTCGGATCGTCGATCGAATGGGTCGTGCCGAGCGCCTCCGCATAATAGTAGATTAATTTGTATCTTTCGGTGCGGATGCCGTAATGCGCGTACACACCATGATGGGACAGATGCATCCAATAACGGTAATACATGGACGTTTGCCAGCCTTCCGGCACTTCGCCTTTCATCAGCGGCCGCAAGCTGCTTCCCTGCATATGATCCGGAATATCGATTCCCGCATAATCCAGGAAGGTCGGAGCGAAGTCCACATTCAGCGCCATCGCCTTCTGCACGCTGCCGGGCCGGATTTCTTTCGGATACCTTACAATAAAGGGCATGCGCAGCGATTCCTCGTACATGAACCGTTTGTCGTACCAGCCGTGGTCGCCCAGGAAAAAGCCCTGGTCCGACGTGTAGATGACGATCGTATTGTCCGCTAGCCCCTTCTCGTCGAGATAATCCAGGAGACGGCCGACATTATCGTCGACCGACGCGATACATCTCAAATAATCTTTTATGTACCGCTGGTATTTCCACTTCTTCACCTCGAGCGGCGTAAGCCCTTCCGGAGGCTCTCCTTTCGTATCGAGCGCATTCAAGTCCCTGTCGATCCTCATCGTAGCGGCTGCGGCGGCCGCCGCCCGGTTGCTGTAATCGTCATAGAACGTTTCCGGCTCCGGGATGTCGATATCCTCGTACATATGGGCATGCTTGTCGTCCGGCTCCCAATGGCGATGCGGCGCCTTATGATGGCACATGAGAAAGAATGGTTTGTCCTGATCGCGATTTTCAAGCCACTCGAGCGACAAGTCGGTGATGATGTCGGTGACATAGCCGGTATACGGCTTGAGCTCGCCCATTTCGTACATCGAAGGGTTGTGGTACTCCCCTTGATCGGGGAGAATATTCCAGTAATCGAAGCCGGTCGGGTCATAGACCCCTCCGTGCCCCAGATGCCATTTGCCGATCAGCCCGGTCTGATAGCCGTTCTTCTGCAAAATCTTGGGCACCGTTTGTTGTCTGCCATCCAGGCCGTCTCCCAATGTTTTGACCCCGTTCAAATGATTATAAAGACCGGTCAAAATCGTGGCCCGGCTCGGGGCGCAGATCGAGTTGGTGCAGAAGCAATTGTCGAACCGCATCCCTTCCTCGGCGATCCGGTCCAGGTTGGGCGTCTCGTTGATCCGGCTGCCGTAGCAGCTCATCGCATGAGCGGCATGATCGTCACTCATAATAAATAATATATTCGGGCGTGAATCGGACCCCATGGTTAACCATCCTTTCAGACGAAGTAATCGGTATCAAGTACCGTTATGCGATCGTATTCTGATCGTCTGCGTAAGATGCCGTACCGGTCTGAAGCTGTTCCAGCTCGACAAGCCGCTCGGTGAAGAACGCCATCCCCCGTTTGAAGGCCGTCAGTCCGTACAGCATGGAGCTCCAGTCGATCAGGGTGATCTTCGTCGGGTACCAGCGGTTCGGCTGTTCGAGATGCCACCAGGAATAGCGGTGCAGGCCGTACCGATACGCCGCCCGGAATTTGCGCTCGTCTTCCTTGTCGTTCGGATTGGTGTAGCTGTCATAAGGGATATGCAGTTGATATAACGCATACAGATCGTAGATGCCTGCGGGATATACCGGCAGGAAACCCGCCACGATATAGGCCGAGGCGATGTTGTGCGGCGAATTGCCGATCTTGTCCGCATGGTAACCGCCGAACAACCCGTCGTTCGGGCCGGCCCCGTACCCCCACACATAGGACGGAACATCCTGAAGCTCTTTCCATTTTAACCGGTCGGCAAGGCACGCATTGGCGAAATAATCGCGGTACGTCGGGCTCTTGGCATATTCCGGAACAAGATAAAACGGAAATTGATGCACGAAGGAGGACAGGAACGCGCTGTGATTGGTCGTCGTGTCTGTCAACACCGTAATGTCCCGGTATTTCGACTTCGGAAGCTCATGCATTCGCTCCTCGGCAAAATTGTTGTACCACAAATCGCGGATATCCGGATTCTCCGGCTGTCCGAGCAGCGCCAGATAGGAGACCAGCACATATTCGTTGTAGGCAGGCAGCGGCGCAGTGCCGATCCCGTCCTTCACGATCATGTTGATGACGCCTTTATTCTTGTCCGCGACAACGACGCGCCAATCGATCGACCGGAGCAGATCGTACGCCATGGCGGCGATGTCCGGCGCCCTGTCCTTGAAATGCTCCCCGGCGAAGAGCGCTCCGGCAACCAGCAACGACGTGTCGATCGTCGAAATTTCCGAATTCAGATTGTCCCCTGTCTCCATATCGACAAAGTGAGCGTAGAAGCCGGTGAACGTATCGCGCGCCACCCGGCAGCCTTCGATCTCTCCCGTTACCCCGCGCAGCGTCACTCTTGCCTTCTCCGCAGCGTTGTCGTCCCAGCCTTCCAGATCGGCTACGCAAAGGCTGATCAGGCCGACGCCTGTGGCCGCAATGGAGCACCTGTTCTCCGGATTCGGGCCGAACGTCATAAACGCATCGCCGTACAGGCCGGTCCGCGGATGGCGCGCAGCATCGATCAAGGCGTACGAATCTTTGTATTGACGGTCAAAAAAAGCTTTCACTTTCTCCGGCAGTTCCTGATAAACGTTCGTAACGGCGTTCGTAATGGCGTTTGTCATCGGATTACTCCTCTCATGATTCAAATCTCATGCTTTCTCATGATGCAAAGCGAATGACCAGACGATCGTCCACCTTGGCATGCTTCTTGGAAATAATATAAACGGTGCTGCCGTCTTGCCGAACGGAATACGCATCGCTCGCTGCAATTCTGCGGTCCGTTTCCAGCGCGATCACATCTTCGGCCTGCGTTAATCGGAAGGCCAGCTCGTCTTCGCTTACCTGCGCGATTTCCGCGGTCGAATAGACGATCTTTACGCCATGATACGTGATATCGAGCGGAAGCATAACCCCGTCTTTGCTGGAAAGTACGAACGGCCGGCCCTCCAGCAGCGGCGCCCCGCGGTCATACAGGCGGATCTCTTTGTCAAATCCGTCCAGATTGAGCAGATGAAGAAACCGTTCCCCGTCCTCCGTCGCCGTTGAAGTCATAAAAATGCCGTGGTCCCTGCAGTCATGCTGCAGCTCGGCCTTCGCGCCCAATCGCTCAAGCGCCGTGCGGAACAGCGGAATATCGCAGCGGTAAGCGGAAGCGATGACGATCGCTTTGCCTTCGCCCACTGCCGCTTCGAAAGCGCACACTTCGCGGGTATCGTACACGCGCAGCAGCGGCTCTGTCCTGCCGTGATCGAACGTCTGGGCGTAATAAGCGCGGATTTCCGGCCGCGGCGCGGCCCAACCCTCCGCGCACAGAGACAAGTAATAATGTCCTCCGTCTCGAAGCGTGCGCGTCGGCTTCACGCCGAAGGCATCGGCCAGAACGGTGCACGGAGCCCCTTCCATATCGTAGAGCGGAACTTCGCCATACAGCAGAAGGCCGCCGCCGGCTTCCATATACGCGACCAGCTTGCGCTGGATATGCGCATGCATATATCTGGCCGATGGAAGGGCGATTACAGGTGTCTGCTGCGGATCGATCGGCTTGTTCTGCACGTCGACAGAACCGAAGCGATATCCCGCAAGCAGCATCGCGCGGGCCATAATATCCCATGCTCCGGCATTGCGATTCGCTTCGAGATTCGTAACGATGTCCTTCATTACGGTGCTGTGCGGATATTTATACTCCGTCATGTAATAGTCGGGAATGAAGCCATATGCGACCGCGTCGCGCTCCTCGTCCATGACAGCCAGCTTATCCGCCACGGCCATGACGGTCTTGTTGACGCGGGCCATTCTCGGATAGGTATAATTCAGATCGCCATCCGGACCGACCGGCGCCGCAAATCCGTGGCGCTCCCCGGTGAAGGCGATGCGGTCATTGCCGTCGCCGAGCTTTTGGTCCATCCGGTAGTTGTACCCGCCGCTGAATAAGTAGAAATTAAGCAGCCGATTTCCTTGCGCAATGCACATCCGTGTCTTGAAATCGACAGCCGAAGGGTCATAGCGACTGCCGTAGGTTTCCCCGAAATTGCCGTCGCCGCAGTTAAACTCCAGCGACGCAAGCGGCTGATCGGGCAAATGAACCGCATCCATAAATCCGTTGATCAGATACAAGTCTTGGAAAGTGTTCATATTCAAGTCGCCGAAATAGATATCCGAGCCGGACAGGTAACCCGGCGCCTGCGTATACGATTCATACAGCTGGCTGATGCCGATCGGATAGGTTTTGCCTCTTCCGTTCCCTGTGCCGTGAATATTCACCAGGAACGGAATGCCGGTGACCCCCGATTGCTCCGCATATTTGCGAAGCTCGGCTACATACTTGGCAAAACGATGGCGCATATAATAGCCCAGGTCGTGAAGCAGCGCAGCCGCATATTCCTCCCGCGGCGACCGGACGGCCTGCTCCCGCTCCTCCTTCCGGTCCAGCTTGAACGGGTATCGCCGTCCCAGCGTACCGGCGTCGTATTTCCGCTGCAGCCAACCGGCAAAGTCCTCCAGCACATGCTCCGTCAAATCGGGCGAATTGCTCACCCAGGAGAGCATGCCGATTTCATTGTCCAGCTGCACCCCGATCACATTGCCGCCTTTGCCGTATAGACGAGCGGCCAGAACCGGCATAACTGCGGCGTACCATTTTTCCGCTTCCTGCAGAAATTCCGGGGCCAAGTAATCGACGGTCTTCGTCGGAACCGCACGCCCGTCCCATGTCACCGGCACGATCCGGGGATGTTTCGTATAGATCCAATGCGGCAACCCTTCGTTTTTCATTTCCGCCATAATGAACGGACCCGGCCTGGCGATGAAATACAGCCCGTTCTCCCGGCACAAATCGATGAATCCGCCCAGATCGAGCTCCGGACGCGTTCTGCCTTCCAAATCGATTTCGCCTTCCACCGGTTCGTGGCACAGCCATGGAATATACGAGGCTACGGCATTGAAGCCGGCCGCCTTCAGCTTGTCGATGCGATCCTGCCAATCATGTCTGGCCAACCGGTAGTAATGAATCTCGCCGCACATTATGAGTTGCGGCTTGCCGTCGATAAGGATCCGCTTGTTTTTGATTTCGATCATTTCCGTTCTCCTCTTCCAGAAGATGTCTCTCGATTGACCGGAGAAAGGTGAAACGTTTCGAAAATCCGCTAAACGTATCCCGGACTAATCGTGCCGATTAATCCGGCGAACCGTTTCACCGTTCCCCCGTTTACTCCGTTCTTTTTTGAACGGAATCCCGGAGTACCAGCTGTGTCGGTAACTTGTAGTAATTTTGCGTCTCCTGGCCTTCGAGAATTTGGAATATCAAATGCGCCGCCAATGCGCCGCGTTCATATTTGGGCTGCATGACGGTTGTGAGCGCGGGACGAACGTATTGCGCCAGCTCGATATCGTCGAATCCGACGATGGAGACGTCCGAAGGCACCTTGATGCCGTACTCCCTGAACGCTTTGAGGCCCCCGATCGCCATCTCGTCGTTGGCATACATAATGGCTGTCGGCAGATTGCCTTGGGCGATCAGCATCTTCGTCATGCTGTAGCCGTTCTCCTGATTGAACATCCCGAACTGATGCAGCCGGCTTTTGCCGTCCAGCCCGTGCTTGCGCAGCGCGCTCTCGTAGCCGCGCGCCCGCTGCACATGCAGGCTGCTGATCGCATTGCCGCTTATAAACGCAATATCCCGATGCCCCTGCTCAATTAAATATTCCGCCGCCATATGGCAGCCCTGCTCGTTATCCACTTCAATGCTTACGACGAATTCACTGTCTACTTGCCGGTCAAGCAGAATGATCGGAAATTCTTTGCGAGCCGATTGAAGGATGATCTCTTCACTAATATTGTGCGCCAACACAATCGCGCCGTCGACCCGTTTTTCCGTCAAAAACTTGACGGCGGTGGAGGTTTTCTCGCCAACCGAGCTGCATGCGAGAAGATCGTAGCCCTTGGACATCGTAACCTCCTGAATGCCTTTTACCAGTTCTGCATAGTGAGGGCCGGCCAAGTCCGTAACAATAATGGCAATCGTACGCGTACTGTTTTTTTTCAAATCGGATGCGAGGCCATTTTTCTGATAATTAAGCTGGCGTGCGGCTTCCATAACCTTTTGTTTCGTTTTTTTGCTGACCTTGGGATTGTCGTTCAAGGCATAGGAAACCGTCGATATCGATACACCCGCCATCTTGGCGACATCTTTGATCGTTGCCATTGTTGTCTCCTCATCTAGTTCCAGATTTACTCGGCAAGCTGCAGAGGCTCCTGCCGGATGCGGCGGCAGAAAACCGTTCTTGATGTTGTATGTTCCGGAAATAATTACATAATACATTCTTCGTTTTTCAATCGTAAACCTTCTTTATCGGCAGGAAATGATGCGATTCTATGAAGACGAATCCCGTTTTTCCGACATGCCGACAATTTCCATTCCTTTTTTGACATATTCGTTTTTCATAAACCATTCCCAGACAAAGCCGGCCCGGTAGTTCTCAATCATGAGCAGCGTGATGCCTTTGTCGATTCCGATCACATCGCGGGCATACCATGCCGGCGATACGGCGGTATTATAAGCATCCTTCAATCCGTACTCGCCGATCAGATCGGGGAACGTGTAGTAATGCTTTAACGCCGCAATCGATTCCTCCGGCGTGAATACGATGGAGCCGAGCGCTCCGGCCGGCGGCAGCGTGCCGTCTACGAAATGCGCATCGTTGCTGTAGCCCGACGGGGCCGCCCCGTATTTCCCCTCATAACCCCTCGGCCCGTCCGAGGCGGTAAGCCCCCATGCATCCGGACCGAATGTGCTGAACGTCTCCGCTTGATCGATGGCGAACAACCGGGCCGCTTTCGAGGCGTTCACGGAATTTTCCCACCAATCGACTCCCTGTTTGTCGACTTTATCGCGCAAGTCAAACCATGCGTGCGAGAACTGATAGGTAAAGATCGAGCCGAACCAGGAATGGATGAAAGGCTCGCTGTCCCCATACGACCCGGTATGGCGGATAAAGCTGTAGAACATATTCTCGTCGAGCGGATAAGTCGGCGAACCGGCAGCCAAGAAATACAGCATCAGCTGCTCCGCATAGAAATCCCAATGGCCCTTGAAACCTTCTTCCGGATGGTATCCCATATAGAACAGATTCCGCTCCGGGTCGCGGTACCAATTCCAGTCCACTCTTTCGTAGATTTGCTCTGCGAGCTCCTTGATTTCCCCGCCGAAATATTCGCCTGCGACAATGGCGCCGCACAGCGCAATGGCCGTATCGATGATCGATACCTCGCTGTTGCCCGCTCTGGTCGCATCATTCATGTTCAGGAAGTGGTAGTAAAACCCGTTGATCTGCTCGGCGTGATTCCACAGCGTGTTCAATGTGCCCAGCGCACGCTCTTTCGCTTCCTCGCGCGTGATCCACCCGCGCTCGGCGCCGATCGCCAGAGCGGTCAGGCCGAAGCCGACCGAGGCGACGCTGCTCAAGTTCGGATTACCGGGCGCGCGGTCCCGGATCAGGCCGTAGCCTTTGCTTGCAGGGTCCGTATTGGCCTCCTTCCAGAAAAATTCGAAGCTTTTGCGGCTTTCCTCCTCCAGCAGCGGATCGTCGGTCTTATCCCCCCGGTCGGGGGAGGCCGGACGGCTGCACCCGGCCAGCACGACTTGCAGCACGAACGTGACGAGCAGCAGCCCTGCCGTCAAACGCGTTATCCGGTTCATCTTGCCGCCCTCTTATAACCTCACCTCGCGTCCGGTCCGTGCCGATTCGTAAATGGCGGATAATATTTTGATCATTTCCACCCCTTGCTGCGGAGTAAAGATCGGCTGCGTGCGGCCCTGGACGACATCGACAAAATGGTTGATATTGTTGGCATGATCGCCGACATGATGGGTGTGAAGCTCCGGATTGACGTTCCACATTTTCCCTTCCACTTCCGTGATGAGCTTCAATTGGCCGTTTCTGAAGTTTGCGCCCGCTTTGGTGCCGCGCAGCTCGTAGAAGGTCACTTCCTCCTCGACATTGGAAGCCCAGCTGAACTCGATCTGCAGGCTGGCCCCGTTGTCGAACCGGATGAAGCCCGTTGCCAGATCTTCCACGTCAAATGTGCCCTGATCCTGCTTCTCGCCGAACTGGCTGTGCTCCGAATCGGAAATGTCCGTATCCGCAAATTTCGTATAGGTGGCACCTACGACGGATACCGGGCGCGGATTGCCCATCAGCCAGACAGCCAGATCGATAAAGTGAACGCCGAGATCGATGAGCGGACCGCCTCCGGACAGTTCCTTGGTCGTAAACCATCCGCCCTTGCCCGGAATTCCGCGGCGGCGCAGCCAGCCGCAGCGGCCGGTATAAATCTCTCCCATGTGCCCTTGCTCAATAAATTTCTTCATATACCGGGCGGCGGCGCTGAACCGGTTGTTGCGCATCACGATCAGCGTTTTGCCCGTTCTCTCGGCGGTCTCCGCCATTTTGACCGCTTCCTCCGGGCTGACCGCATCCGGCTTTTCGCACAGGACGTGCTTGCCGGCTTCCAGCGCCGCAACGGTATACGGAGAATGGTACAAATTAGGGGTGCAAATATCGACGATATCGATCTCATCATGCGCCAGCAGATCGCGGTAGTCGGTGTATACATGCGGAATATTATACTGCTTGGCCGCTTCCTCCGCCCGCTCCCGGTTCACATCGCATACGGCTGTGAATTCCACTTCCGGATGCTGGGCCCACGCCGGACCATGCACATATTTGAAAATGCCTCCCGCTCCGATAATACCCAGTTTCAACTTTTGTTTGCTCATCGTTCCCACTCCTCCAATGATGAATATTTTTGGTTTTTGATGATTACTCGCCTGTAATGCCCGTCTTGTCGATAACTTCGACGAACCACCGCTGTGCGAACAGATACAGGATCAAGAGCGGAAGAATGATCAGCATCGTTCCGGCAAGCTTGATCGACTCGTTAATGTTCGCCGTATCGCCGCTCGTCTGGCTCGAGGTGAACACTTGAGAGAAGGCCAGATCGAAGGACTGCAGCTTCAGCGGAAGCGTCCTCATGCTTTCTCCCAAATAAAGCGATGTCGTATACGTTTCATTCCAGTGCCATACGAGCGAGAACAGGAAGACGACGACGATCGCCGGTACCGAGATCGGCATAATAATGCGGAAAAAGGTTTTGATCGCGCCTGCGCCGTCGATTTGCGCCGACTCCTCAAGCGCTTTGGGCACCGTCTTGAAAAACTGCAAATAGATCAGGATGAACAGCGCGCTCTTGAGTCCGCCGGCAAACAGGGCCGGTACGATAAACGGAAGCGGCGAGCCCAGCATGCCGTACTGCTGAAACAGCAGGAACAGCGGAATCATCACGACCTGCACCGGAATAATGAATGTCAGCAATATAAAGGCCAGCATTACGTTTTTGCCCGGAAACCGGAATCTGGCAAACCCGTAACCGACCAGGGCGCAGGATACGGTCTGGGCGATAGCCGGGAGCACCGAGTTGAGCAGCGACGCACCGAACGCCCGGGTGAAATCGAGCACCTTCCAGGCCTGGACATAGTTTTCCAGATGAAGCGTCTTCGGCAGCCACAGCACGGTCGGGTCGAGCAGATCGTCCAGACTCTTGAGGCTCTGGGAGAGCATATAAAAGATCGGATACAAATAGACAAAGCCGATGCTGATCAGCAGCGCGTACACGACGAGCTTGAAGACGATGCCGTCGTTGCCCTGCTTGCCGAGCAAAAACTTTTTCAGCTTGTTCCAGCCGTTTTCGATCATTTTTTTATCTACGGTCCTGGCTGACCTCACAATGGAAGCGATGTCCGGCTTCATCCTGTTCACCTCACTGCCCTTCTCGGGTTGTAGTCTTCATTTCGGCCGAAGATGAGGACGACGAGCAGCAGGATCACAAAGATGATCGCAAAATAGATCCATGCCAGCGCTGTCGCATAGCCAAAACCGGTATTGATCTTAAACATATGCTCTTTGATCAGGTCGATCACGCCGTTTAAAGAGTTGGTAAACAGGTCGACGGTCGTATAGACGATATTGACCAGGATGAACGGCTTGATGCTGGGCAGCGTGATCTTCCAAAAAATTTCCCACGGCGAGGCGCCGTCGATCGAAGCCGCTTCATAAATTTGGCTGTTCACCTTCTGCAATCCGGCCAAAAAGATCAGAATCTGCACGCCCGAATACCATAAAATGACGATCAATTGCTGAATGACCGCAATAATCGGCTCCGACCAGGTCGGACTAAAATTCGCCTCCAGAAACTGGACGATGCCGTAGCGCTCGACGATCGGAATGGAAGTCGCCCCTTGCGAGAACAATTCCTTGACGACCTCGCCGCTCGTAATGACAACCGGCAGAAAGAAAATCCCTCTGAACAAGCCTTTCAGGCGAATCGGCTGGTTAATCAGCAGCGCCACGAGCATTGCGAAGATGACGACCACCGGAATCATGAACACGACCTTCTGCACGAACAGGATCAATTCCTCCACATACTTCGGATCGGACAGAAACGCGTATTTGAAGTTGTCCCAGCCGATAAAGGTGGTGTTGATGCCGTCGGACGTGATCAGTACCCGATTAAAGCTCATGTACAGCGAGAAATAGATCGGATAAGCCATAAATAGCAGAAACCCGATAATCCAAGGGAGCACGAACAAATAACCCGTAAACATCTCTCTTCGTTTTCTGATCAGTTTCAGCAGCAACTCATTCACCCCCCGCCAGAATGAAGTCCATTCCCGGTACGGTACGGTTTTCATACTGAACGTCCTTCGTTCTGTAATTCACGATAATTTTGACGCCGTTGGAGTAGACGACTTCCACGACGCCCCAGTCCAGCATATTGCGCTGTTCGATGGTCGCGTCCTGCACCTGCCGCAGCGCCTCGTTCATCCGCTCGTAAGTGGAGACGATTTCTTCTTTCCAGTCCTCATAGTACGAGGTGAACATATAGTTGGATAGCGTATACTTCAGCTTCCATGACGGCTCGCCGGTCACGTTAAAGGACGGATAAGCCCCGTACTCCACCATTCGCAGCAGGTACTCCTTCGGATTGGCGTTGTAATTGGCAGGCGGCGCAAAGTAATCGACAGATCCGTGCAGCACAATCTGCAGAAACGGCACGGTATCGGTCGCAAACATATACTGCGAAGAGTACATCGGCATTTCGAACATTTGCGTCGTATACGGCCACAAATATTCGTTCGGCGTATAGAAGCCAACGTTATCCAGCTTCTCCCGCAACGCGCCCGCCAGCTTCGCGTATTCCTCCGCCGACTGCTTCCGCGACAGGCGTTTCTGCGGATGATGATCCGACAATAGCAGCCGGCCTGTCTTGCCGATCGCGACGGAATCCATTCCCATCTTGCCGAACCGCTCCGCATCCTTGGCCGCTATGCTTGACGCAACCTTCGGGTTCATAAAGTAGACGGTCAGATCGCTGCTGCTTTCCTGGTCGACCCACAAATAGTAGGTTTCCTGCAGCACCTCGTTGCCGGCTGTGCGGATTCCGTCCGCATTCGGGCGGAAATTGCCGTTGCTGCCGTACGCATTGGTATAGTCGTTGTACAGGAACAACGGGACGCCCTTGTCCGCCAGACGGTTCTTCAGCTCAACGAGCCCTTTCTCACCTCCCAACTCCTTACCGACCGGGAACTTGTCGGGGTTGCTGCCATTCTGTCCGCCCTTGCCCCAGCCGGTAAACACGACGGACAGATTGTCAATTCCGCGCCCGCGCAAATCGTCCACGATTTTTTCCGCCTCATCGAAGCTCGTCATTTTGACGATCCGGTTGCCGATGATTCCCGGCTCCTTGTCCGCGCCCAGCATCTCGAGGTTCAGCGGGATGTTCCCGTCCGAGCCCTGCTTCGGCGAAATCGCTCCCCGCTCGTTCAGGTAGCTCCGGTAAGCCTTCGCCATGCCGACGTAATCGGCGTCCTGGCCGCTTTGGAAAAGGTAGCGAACCTGCCGGTCCTCCTGGTTGCGATTGGCCTGGAACGTATTGAAGCCGCCCATGTTTTTGCTCGTTCGCTGAAAGTACGGATATCGCAGCATAAATTTGGGCGATACCCAATAAAAGCCTGTATTCACGCCGCTCGGATAGGCGTTGATCCGGGCGCTGTATTTGCCGTCCTCGATAATGCCCAGAAAGCTGTTCTGCTTCACGCCGTGCGTCAGACCGAACACCGGCATCAGAATCGGCTGCTCGTTCACGGCCCACAGATCCGAATATTCGATCGCGTAATCCATACCGTACACGCGGCCTTCATACGCCTGATCGTACCGCGGATGGGTCGCCTGAAAACGAATGAGCGCCCCGCTGCCGTCCGGGATGAACATATAGCCCGGAATCTCGCTGTTCCTGACCGCTCCGAAAAACGGAAGCGGCTGAATGGAAGCCAGTTTGCCGCTGCCGTTCTCCACGATGTCCTGGTCGGCGAATCGTACGACGAGCGAGTCATTCTCCAGCTTCACTTCCATCGAAAACTTGATGCCGAGCGATTCGATAGCGTAGACGGCTTTCATTCCGCCGGGAACCGGCTCCATGCTCTCCGTAGTTGCCCCGAGCGAACGGTAGCTGCCCCTTTTCAGCATCGCATTCTGATCGAAATATTCCAGCAGAAACGGCGAACGGACCGCCGATCCCCATTCCTCGTTCAGCTTCTCCTCCTTCAGCCATTTCTCGTCCGGCACAGAGCTCCATACGTAACCGGTGTGCTTGTTCTTTATCATAAAACTTTGCATCTGCTCGCCGATGTACAATTCCAGGCTGTCCGTTTGTCCGGCCAGCTCGAAACCGCTTGGAATTTCCCTTGGCGCGATCGCGGCGCTGTTGTTCGGTTCGGGTGAGGTATAGCTGTTGATTTTGTATTCGATCGCCCGGTCCGCCTGATCGTCCGAGAATCGGTCGGACACTTCGGAGGGCTGCTCTTCCCCGGTCACCAGCGATACGGCGCCGAAAAACAGCAGCGATACGACGCACAGATAAGCGACCGTCTTTTTAATGAGAGACACGGTACTTCACCTCCTGGAAGATCGAATAAACGAAGTCCGTCACCTGGTTGGACAATCCGAACAGGATGAAGGCCAGCAGCGCCATAATCAACATGCCGACGATCGTCAGGAAAATATTTTTGAATGACTGTCCGATCTCGTAATCGTGAATTTCCTTCACCATCATAAAGAAGAGAAAGGCGCAGTACACCACGATCGCCGTGGACGCGAAATTGTACAGCACGGCCTCGAGCCGCGTTAATCCCTGGGACAAGAGCGCCACCGGCCCGGCAAAAATAATGTAAGGGCTCAAAGCGTATACCGAGCCTTTGAAAATATCCTTGAATTTGCCTTCCCCGTCATTGATCGTGCTGACCAGGTAGTTGGAGATGACCCAGGCAAAAAACGGAACGTACACCTTCAAAAATTCCGTGAACAAGTTCACCTTCTTGACATCCCAGTCCGCAAACAGGAAGTTCGTCTGATAGATCTCGAACAGGCGGACGGCGAACAGCAGCGCGAGCAGGATCCACGCCGACAACAGGGACGATTTCCCTTCCGCCTCCAGTTCGTAGTAGCCGTCAACCGGATGCCTCATCAGGCGGAACGTATGCAGCAGCTGCTTCACCAGCGTGATCTCCTTGAACCGTTTCCAGCCGTCAACGACCGGCCGCGCGAAGCCGTACTTTCGGTACAGCTTTTTCATGACGGAAATCGCGGCAAGCAAAAGGACGATGCCAATGATAAAAAACGAGGCGTTCTCCATCAGCCAGACTCTGCGGATTTCCCAATAGGCGTTCGAATACTCCTCTTTGTTGCCCGCTACGCTGAACTCCTCCAGCGCAAGCTCGTAATCGCCCTGCTTCATCGCGGCCATGCCGAGCCCGGTATGGGCCAGATCGAACATGCTGTTCAACCGCAGCACATCCAGCCACGGCCCTTCGCTCTGCGCATATTTGCCGTCCATGTAATAAAAGATCGCTTCATGGACAATTTCGGCAAATTCGGTCGGCTTCAAAATCTGAATATTGTTTCGCTGCTTGTCGACGACAAACAGCCGCCCGTCCGAGCTGGCCGCTATGCCGCTTGGCGAATTGAACAGCCCGAGCCGCTGGCTTCCCTGGTCCGTCCCGCCTAATACGAACAGCATGTTGCCGTCGCGGTCGTATTCGATAATCCTCCCTCTGAAAGCGTCGACCGCATAAATGTTGCCGAGCGCATCCACGGTTATATCGGCGATATCCGGGTATGACCACAGTCCCGGAAGCAAGTTTTTGCCTGCCACGTTCAGCTTCTTGATGCTGTCGGTTCGCGTGCCGACCGTGCTGGTGTACACAAGCCCGTCGCGGTCGATCGCCACATTCGTGGCGGAAGGCGGCAGCTGCTTCATCAGCTGGTCCAATTGGGCCTGGGTGTAGAACGTCCGCTGCAGCAGACGCTTCAGGCTGAAGCCGGTTTTATTGCCGCCGAAATAGCCGAGAAACTCGCCGTCCTGGCTGATCTGTATCAATCCGTGAATGGTGCCTTCCCCGACGATGAATAAATTTTTCCGCTTATCCGCGATCACTTTCGTCGGCTTGAACGGATTATTTTTCCCGTACAAATGGGATTTCGGCTTGCCGAACTCTTTGAGCAACGCTCCGTCTTTGCCGAACATATACACTTTTTCGTTGCCGTAATCGGCGACATATACCGTACCTTCGTCGTCGACGAACACGCCCGTCGGCTTGGACAGCACCTCCTGCCCGATCGTCCGCAAATAATTGCCCCAAACGTCAAACACCACAATTCTGCCGTTGCCGGTGTCCGCCACATAGACATGGTCAAGGCTGTCAATATAGATATCCTCCGGACGCGACAGCGGAACGCCGCTTTCTTCTCCGGTTTCGGCGTCCTTCTCGATAATGTTGAAGCCATCCACGACACCTGTCGGCAAGTAAGCGCTCTGGGTCAAAATCGGCTCGCCCTCATGATTGACGGTAAACGTCACATAAGGGGCGTCGGCGGAGGCCGCTGACGGCAGCAGCAACAGCATGACCAAAGCGATGAACAGTATGGATTTGAATTTCGCCATGCTTATCCCCCTTATCATTTCAGCCCCGAATGCGCCATCGTATCAATCACTCTGCTCTGCATGAAGATAAAAATAATCAGGTTGGGCACGAACATTATGAGAGCGGCCGCAGCCGCAATGCCTTGACCGGCGACCCGGTTTTCCAAATTGCCTGTGAGCGTGGTCATGTAAAAGGCAAACGTTCTGAGCGTTTCATTGTTCATGTAAATTTCCGACGTTTCCGTATTGTTCCAGGCCATCTGAAACGCCAGAATCGCCACGGTCGCCAGCGCCGGCATAATAATCGGAAGAATGATTTTTCGGAACAGCGTAAAATTCGAGGCCCCGTCGATCGAGGCCGATTGAATCAATTCGTTCGGAATTTGATCCACGAACTGCTTGATCAGAAACAGGCCCACCGGCATCGCCAGAATCGGAATAATATGGCCGAGCAGATTATCGGTCAGCCCGAGCGCATCGACGATAAAATAGCGCGGAATCGCCATGGCGGCGGGAACGAACATCAACGCGATAATATTGGCTTCGAAGATGATCTTCTTGCTCTTGAATTCCAGCTTGGACAGCGCAAAACCCGCCATCGCGCTGATCGTGATGCTCAAAAATACGACAATGCTCGTGACGACGATGCTGTTAAAGAGAAAGCGGGTCATCGGAATGACCGTTACGCTCGTCACGTTAAACAGGTCGTAAAAGTTTTTGAAGGTCGGATTTTCCACAAAAAACCGCGGCGGGTACAAGAACAGCTCATCGATCGGCTTCATCGCCTGCGAGAACATAAATACGATCGGCAGCAGCATGAAGGCGGATAAAGTGATCAAGAACAGAAAGTACTTGATTTGGCTCCGATGAATTCTTGTCGGATTGATTTTATTGCCATGAAATGAATTCATTTCGTACCATCTCCTCCTGCATCACTTTAATCCTTCTCGGCGAACAGTCTCCAGCAAATCTTGGAGAGGCCGTAAACGATGATGAGCAGCACGACGGACACCGCAGACGCATACCCCATGTCATAGCGGATAAATCCGTAATCCTGAATATGGTTGATGATGACTTGCCCGGCATATTGCGGCGTCGGGTTGGCGCCGGACAGCTGGACGCCGATATCGCCGGCCTGGAACGTGCCGACGACCGCCATGACGGCGCCGAACAGCATTTGCGGTTTCATCGACGGAATCGTAATGTACCAAACTTCCTGCAGCCTGTTTCGGATGCCGTCGATGTAACCGGCTTCGTACTGCTCCTGGTTAATGTTCAGGATGCCGGCGAGCATCGCGAGAAAGCCGACGCCCATGCTGTTCCAGAGCGTCACCGCAATCATGATGTACATCAGATAATGCGGCGACTGCGTCCACTGGATCGGTTCATGGATAATGCCGAGGTTGATCAGCAAGCTGTTCAGATAGCCAGCCGCATCGCCGCTGAATACGACGAGCCATACGACGGCCATCGCCACCGCCGCGGTCATCGACGGCGAGTAAATGATGAGCGTCAGCACCGATCTCGAGCGTCTCGGAATTTGCGCCAGCAGCCAGGCCAGCCAGAACGACAAAATATAACCTCCCGGTCCGACAATCAACGAGAACTTGAACGTATTCGGCAGCACGTACATCATGAACACATTGTCTTGCGTGAGCAGATTGACGTAGTTTTTCAGGCCGATGAATTCGGGCGGCTGTATGGTGTTAAAGTAAGTAAACGACAGGTAAATGGCGACAATGACCGGTATGACGATAAACAAAGTGAAGGTGAGAACGAACGGCCATACGAAAAACATGGCCTCCAGTTCTCTGCGCACTGATTTGCTCATAGCCACCTTCATCCCGAATCACCTCCTGACCTTTTGACATCCTCAATCGTCGGCACCTTCAGTTTTTTGACGATTTGGCCGTTCTTCACATAGCCGAACTCTTCCAGCTTCTTCATAATCTCGCGGTTCGCCAGCACGACGGCGTCCTCAATCGCCTTCCGCTGATTCTCCCCGTCGAACACAACCTTGTTCCAGGCGTTGCTCAGCTCCCGGTCCAGCATATAATCCCCGGGAATATGCGGCACGTCCTTCAGCCATTTCCACTGCTCCAGAATGACTTCCAGATCCTCTTCCGGCCACGGCAGCTCGCTGAACGCATCCAGGTTCGCACTGTTCCAGCGGTAAGTCGGCCCGTAGATCGTCTCGATCAGATTGCCGAATTCGGCCTGCACTTCCGTGGACGTCCACCACTTCACGAATTCCCATGCCTGCTGCTGTTTATCGCTGTCCTTGAAGACGATGACGCCTTGGCCGGTACCCGGCGCCCAGCGGGCAATGTTCCCTTTGTCGTCGGCGATTCCGGGGTAAGGCGCG
This sequence comes from Paenibacillus cisolokensis, assembly GCF_050481165.1. Taxonomy (NCBI): domain Bacteria; kingdom Bacillati; phylum Bacillota; class Bacilli; order Caryophanales; family Paenibacillaceae; genus Paenibacillus; species Paenibacillus cisolokensis. Next base: position 26,771 of record NZ_JBCNFP010000077.1, on the reverse strand, counting down.
ATCTTCCAGGACCCGCTCAATTCCGGCGCGGCCGTCGTCAATTCCACATATGTGTTGTAGTTGGAAATGCCGATCGGCAAATGTCCGTCCCGGAAATGATTGTAGAAATTCGGGATTTGCAGCGGCATGTTGTACACCGTGAAAATATCCGTCATCAGCTTGAACCCTTCCAGCGCTTCCTCGCTGTCCACCGCCGTTTTCGTGCCATCCTCCGCGAACAGCTCGCCGCCCTGCTGATAGAAGAACGGTGTCGTCAGGTTGAACGATTTCATCGCGCCGGCTTCGGCAAGCGGAACATAGAAGTTCATGCCGTAGCGCTGCAGGCTCGGCAGGATCGCCAGCACATCCTCCCAGGTTTGCGGCACTTCCAGGCCGAGCGCATCGAGAATGTCCTTGCGGTAAAAGAGCACCCAGAAGTTCTGCGTCTCCGGCAGCGCGTAGACTCCGCCGTCAAAGATGAACGGCAGCATCGCTCCCGGCGCGAAACGTTCGACGACTTCCCCGTAATCCTCAAATTGGCTGAGATCCGTCAGCGCTCCCCTTAACGCGAATTCATAAGGAAATTTCTCGCTTACGCCGAGCGCCACATCCGGCGATTTGCCCGATGCGTTCGCCAGGATGAGCTTCTGCTCGTTCGGCATGAGAGACAAGGATACTTTAATGCCGGTTTCGGCCGTGAACGCCTGATTGGCCAACTGCTGCATCAGCATGACATACTGCCGCGGGCGGTTAACCCAAATTTGCAAGGCGTCCTCGTCCGTAGGGCTGATGCGCGTGTAATCCGTCGTAAACGAAGTGAAGAAATTGCCGGACATGGCGGATATTTTCTGCCACCAGCTTGCCTTGGCCTTCGGCAGCTTCTTGTTGTGATAGACGTAGAACTTGTCGAATTGGATCGGCTGCTGCGGCAACGTCAGGAGCATGTCTCCCAGCTTTTGCGTAACGGAGCCGGAACCTTGCGAAATTTGATCGAACCTCACCGGTATTTGGGCCGGTTCTTTGGCCAGCCGCTCCAGCTGCTCGGCCCCGATCAGCAGATTTCTGGCCTGATCCGGATTTTTTCCGCTTAGATCGCGCAAATATTGATACTCCTCACGCAATTTGCCGGCAATCCCGTTCAGTCTTTCCGTAATATCCGGCATCTGTTCGGTAATATCCCAATCGCGGTAGACATCCTGGGTGTTCCCGGTCGCCATTTTGATTTCCAGATTGAGCTCGTTAAGCTCTTCCATTACATCTCTTACCGTTTGAATGACCCGTTGGTAAGGAGACGGGTCGGCGATCAACGTCAGCTGGTGCTCTCCTTCGGTCAGATAAAACTTGAAAGGTTCTCCTTTGTCGTTCGAGAGCACCTCGTTTTCCCAGTCCGAAGCGTACGGAAACGGATAAGGCGCCACTTCGCGAAACGGTACTTGCCCGTCGATCAGCAGCTTGCGAAATACGGGCATGTTGATATTGAAATACTGGGTATATTTGAAAGCAAGCTCGTAATATCCGGTTTTTTCTACTTGAATATTCCAGGTGACGCTCTGGCCGCCGTGCTTCCAGCTGTCTCCGCCGAGCGTATTGAGCGTGATCAGAGAACCCCGGTTGGGCGTTACGTTGGCGTCTCCGCTGGCTATCGCCTGAATATACGAATCCGATTTCAAATCCGACTTCTCCGCCTCGAATGTATAGAGCGCCTCGATCTCATCGGATGCGCCGTTGCGCTGCAAATAGTCTTCATAGGAAGGCAACGCCTCGGGCGACTCCACACGGATCCGTCCTAACAGCATCGCTTCCCTCAAATACAGCAATTTGATCTCGTTGCGGCCTTTCTTCAGGTAAAATGTAAGCGGCTCATTGTTCAGGTAGCTCGCATCCGTCAGCGCGGCGCTTTGCCACCGCTGTACTTCGACCTGCTTGGCGAACACCTCATTGCCCAGCTCATCGGTCTGGAACTGCTCGGATTCATTGGCCCAGAGCCGCGGAAATACGATTCTGCGGCTTTCGAAGTACTGGTATTCGCCGTTAATTTGAATGCCTCTCTCCGGCGGCGTAATTTTGCCCGGAAGGGCAAAATAATCTATTTGAATCTGATAAAGCCCGTCACTCGGGACATTTACCGTGAAATTGATTTCAGGAGTCAGTTCGTTCCATAACACGACTTGCTCATCGTAACCGTTTGCTTGCGAGATTGGAGTTAACTCGGCTTTCTTTCCGCCGGCATACAACTCGGCAGGATGAATAACCGCTTGAAACGATTGCGAATCGGAGTAACCCGCTTGCTCCCACTGCTGTTTCACTTGCAAATAATAATCCTCGGTCACTCTCCGACCGATCCCGCGGCTGCCTTCCTCCTGCTCCGTATCCGTTCCGCCTTGCTCATCGTCTTGTCCGGAATTTTCTTCACCGTCTTTTTTAAACAAGCTGTCTAGCAAACTCTTTGTACTGCCGTCCGAATTGGCTAAGACGTGCTGTGACGGAGAGGATGGAAACAATGCCAACAGCATACATAAAACAAGCATTAATGCCGGCGCTTTACGCTTCATAATTTATTCTCCTCTTCGAGGTAAATAATCGAACGCCAATATCCAAACAGCAAAGTGTGAAAAAGTGTTCTCTCCCTGAAGCAGGGAGAGAACATGTTCATCCCGGAAGTTATGGCGCCGCGCTCAGTTGGTCCGCAGCGGTTTTGTAAGCATCGTTCATCCGTTTCTCCAGATCGGGCGCCACGTCTTCCAGCTTGGCCTTACGCTCGTCGATTTGCTTGAACGTCTCATGATAGATGTTCAGCGCATCCATGTAGCCCGGCAGCCACTTGATCGGATCGACAAACCCGTCCGGAATCATGGCAATCATGTCGCGCATGCCTGCAGGCATATCTTCTCTGCCCAGGTAAGCGTTCCATACTTCTTCGTCATTAATGAGCGGAATGCTGTTCAGCGGCCATTCCGGCTTCATTCTTTCCATCCAGCCTTCCTTGGAGTAAGTCAGCCATTTTACGAATTCAAAAGCTTCTTCTTTATGCTGGGAGCTTTTTGTAATGCCGACATAATCGGTAATGAGCGGAATCCGTTGTCCTTTGGAAGCGGGCAGCGGCCGGATATCCCATTTGAAATTGGCATCCTGGATGCTTCCGTTAATGAGCCAGGTACCGTCATACTGCATGCCGATCTTGCCGAGCATCCAGGGGTTTTTATCTTTGCCGTACCATTGTTCTTTTTCTTCCTGCTTGTAAATATCAAGAGATACTTTATCCGAATAAAGCAGTTCGTCGATAAAAGCTACCGTTTCTTTAAAGGCCGGACTGGTGAAGTTAAACTTCTCGCCGTCCCATGCATTCCAGCCCAGGGACGGATCGAACGCAGAGGTCAGCGTTTCGCGCATCCCTTTAATATTCGCCATGCCGAATTGATTGTCGTTGTACTTGGTCAGTTTGATTGCGGCTTCGCGCATTTCGTCGACGGTCCAGTTGGCAGACGGAATCGGAATGTTCTCTTTTTCGAACAGATCCAGATTGAGGAACACGCCGAACATCAGAAGCGAGTGCGGAAGCGCATACTGTTTGCCGTTATAGTTGGCGGTCTCGTCCAGGTTCTTGAACGTGTTGCCCGCCTGATATTCGGGATCTGCTGCCAGGAAGGGGGTCAGATCCTCCAGCCATCCGTTGGCGGCCGCTACCGGTACGCCGAATGTCCAGATGACATCCGGAAGCTGCCCTGCGGCTGCTACAGCAGCCAATTTCTCGTTCCACGGCCAGGTGACCGCCGGATCCGTCTCGATGTTGATGTGCGGATGCGTCGCTTCGAAAGCCTCGATGATGCGATTCGCTTCTTCTTCGCCCATCCAGGTGCCCCATTTGAGCGTCACCGTTTCTTTCGGCGTATCCGTCTGTTCGTTTGCCTGTTCGTTCGTCTGCTCGTTCGTCTGCCCGGCAGAGCCTTCTGAGTCCGTCGAGGAAGCAGGAGGTTGATTCTGGTTGCTGCTGCCGGTTTCCCCGCCGCCGCTGCCGCAGCCGGCAACGACGAGCGCCAAACTCAGTACCAGCATCAGGATAAATGAGGTCGTTTTTCTCATTTTTACATCAGGCTCCTTTTTTTGATTTCCTGTGACATGCCCTTTCTTTTTCCACATGCATGCGTTTTCACAATCCGCCCGACCCTATGAATGCGATTACATTTGCCCCCGATAGTTGCAAGACAGAAAGTAGCATAGAAACGCGGAAAGAAAAAATAGAAACGTTTCGATTTTAGGGTAAAAAATTCGATTCATACGCAAAAAGACGATGTTTTTCTTTTGAAATCAGTTGATTGCTAGCTATTTTTGCGCTTGTTAGCCCTTTCATCATTCGTCGTGAATATCGAAACGTTTCGATCAGTAATAAAAATTTACCATATGATCATGTCGAAATCAATCTTTTTTTATCCTTTTTTATCCTTCTCGTCTACCGTGCCTATGTGAGTTGAAGCGCCAGGGATTGGGATAGCGAGACGACCTCGTCAGCCGTCACCTCCCGGCCCAATCGCTGCGAAATATAGATTCCTTCGCTGATCAGCATCGTCTGCAAAGCGATATCCGCCGTCGGCAGCAGCTCGACCCTGCCTTGAAGCGCGGCGATCCAGTGGTGCTGCGAAGAATCGTAGGCATCCATGTTGTCCCGCAGATTATGCCAGCGGTAGCTCATCGCATCCAGGTTGAAGGTACTGTCCATTTCCATATCGCACATATTCGTATGGTAGGTCATCGGCGTCGGTTTGCCGTGCGCATAACCCGGAAGCCGTATTCCCCCCTCCGAGCCTATGATGCTGCTGCCTTCGAAATCATTCAAATGAACCGCCCACGATTCGATGATGTCGAGCGTAAGACCGTCCTTGAACCGGACAAAGCCGACGCCGAGCTCTTCCACGTCAAACTGCGAAATGTTCTTTCGGCGTTCGTCGATCTCCATTTCCTGATAAGTGCTGCCCGTTATCGTCTTGACTTCCCTATTGCCGAGCAGATACAGCAGCTGGGAAATATGATAGACGCCCATATCGAACAAAGCGCCGCCTCCGGCCGATTCCTTTCTCGTAAAAAATTGCGTGCCGTAGCCGTCCACATAAGGGCGTCCGCGCCGCCGGTAGCCGGTCGAGCGAGCGTGATACAGCTTGCCGAGCTTCCCGGCTTCGATCAGCGTTTTTGCCGCTAAAGTTTCTTTGGCGTAGAGATGGCTTAATTGGATATGCAGCTTCCTGCCGTACTGCCTCGCCGCATCCACCATCGACTTGCCGTCAATATACGAGCCGGCGATCGGCTTCTCGCAATAGACGTGCTTCCCTGCCTTCAGCGCTTCAATGGTCACCGGCGCATGGGCGTTATTATGCAGGCATACATCGACCGCGTCGATGTCGTCGCGCTGCAGCAAATCTTGAAAGCGGGTATACGTATGGGGAATATGATATTTCTCGGCTACGCTTTGCAGCTCGGCTTCATTGAGATCGGCCGCCGCCACCACTTCGGCGCCTTCGATTTTCGCATAATAATCCAAATGAACTTTTCCGATAATGCCGACGCCAATAATTCCGATTCTGATTTTATTCACCGCCGATCCCCTCCGTTAATCCGTTTCGCCGTTCAGGTGTGCAAGAATGCGCCGGATATTGGCAAGCTGCCATTCGACTTCCACGTACTCATTTTTGCTGGAATGATGCTCGACACTGTAGTGTCCTTCATATCCCGCATCGATCAGGATTCGAATCTTTTCCTCGTAGCGCGGCAGCACCCATGCTGCAAAATGAGTATGGAAGGCATATTGCGCACACAAGCGGTCCCCGTTTTCTTTATCCACGTCCCAGTTTTCCAAATGCAGCAGAATCCCGAAAGCGGGACTGTCCACCGCTTCCACCAGCTTCTTGATGTTTTCGGGAACGCGTGAGGTGCCCCAATGGTTTTCCGGACCGACCTTATAGCCGCCTTCTTCAGCGCGGCGGGCAAATTCTTTGTATGTTTTGACGGTATACTCGAATTGTTCATCCGACATTTCCAGATCATGCCCGCCCATGTCGATTCGGACAGTCTGCGCGCCCAACAGCTCCGCGGCACGCAGGTTCATCAGCGCGTTTTGATAGTTCTTCTCCCTCAGTTCGGGGTCCGGCTCCCATACATGCGCGCCGTCCACGCATAAATTGGCCAGATGGAGTTCCCGTTGGTCCATATGCTTCCTGATTTTCAGAAGATAGTCTTCTTCATAGGAGACGAGCATCATATTCCATATATCGGCACCGCTGACATGATAACGATATTTCAAGCTTTCCAAATAACCGAACAAATCGATTTCCTTCCGATTAAACATGCCGTGAAAAGAATAAGACGCAATTGAAATATGCATGCTCCCGCTCCTTACATTTTAACTATTCATCCTAACGCAGACCCTCTCATTCCATCTCCAAAACTGCCGCTACAGGATAATGGTCGGACGGAAATTGGCCGTTTACCTTGCTCCTGACAATCTGCACCTGACTAATCCGGATCTCCTCGGTGGCAAAAATGTAGTCGATCGGCTCTCCCTCTTCACCCCCTTCAAAATTATGATAGGTTGCCCCCGGTCTGGCCGCCGCAGCCTCGAAAGCGTTCCGAAGCTGCATCTTATAGCCTTTCAATGTCACTTCCCCGCACAGAAACCGGATGACCGGATTGTCCGGCGCGGCGTTCAGATCTCCCATCAAGACGGCGGGAAGCCCGGTGTGGGCACGCATTCGCCCGATTGCACCGGCAATAAGCAAAATCCCTTCCTCACGCGCCTGTCGGCCGATATGGTCCAGATGGGTATTGAAAACCAGCCATTGATGAGCCGGTTGTTCAATCGATTGGAATTGCGCCCATGTGCATATTCGCGGAAAAGCGGCGTCCCAGCTCTTGCTTCCCGGCACATCGGGCTGCTCGGATAACCAGAATTGGCCTTCCTCGACAACGTCAAGCAAGCTTGAATCGTAAAATATCGCGGAGTATTCGCCGTTCGTTCCGCCATCTCTTCCCTGGCCTATGTAACGAAAGTCCTTCAGCTTTTCTTTGAGAAGCTCCAGCATGGAGCGGGAGCCTTCCTGGGTTCCGAACAGCAGCGGCCCGAATTGCCTGATCACCTTTGCCGCCCGTTCGGAACGGCTCTCCCATGCATGCTCCGCCGAAGTCCCGCTTTCGGTGCGCAGGTTAAACGTCATAACCGGCAGCTTCACGGCTCTTCCTCCCTCCGGTACGAATCAATTCGAAACGTTTCGCAAATCGGATAAAAAAATACAAATGAAACGGATAAAAACGCAATAACAGTCAACCATTCGGTTTTTTAGTAATCGCTTTCAAAAATTCGAAACGTTTTTCTTCAATATATCACCGTATCGGACGGTTGTAAACCCTTTCTTTTAGATCTATATGCCCATTTTCATCTTCTATTCGTCCCGCTTCGCTTCGGTATTCGCTTGGCGTTTCGTTCGCGCGGCCTTTTCGTTTCTGTGCTATACTTGAAGAAGCTGTTGTGCAATATAAAATGGGTACGAGCCGACCCGAATTCGGAGCTCTTGCCCGAAACAGAGGACGCAAAAAAGGAGTTGCCCGATGAAACAACATCTGCTGTTCGATCTGGACGATACGCTGATTCATTGCAATAAATATTTCGGCCTCATCATCGACCAGTTTATCGATGAGATGACGACCTGGTTTAAAAGCTACGACGAAATTACGCCTGAAATTATCCGGGACAAGCAAACCGAAATCGATATCGCCGGCATCGAAATCGTCGGCTTCAAGAGCGATCATTTTCCGCAATCGTTCGTCGAGACGTACCGGCACTTTTCAAGATTGACCGGCCGTCCCGAGTCCGATGCGGAGAAGGAGCGGCTATGGAAGCTGGGCCTTAGCGTCTACGAACAGGAAGCCGAGCCGTATCCGCATATGGAAGAAACGCTGATGACGCTGCGGGAGTCCGGTCACGAGCTGCATCTGTACACAGGAGGAGAGCGGCGGATTCAGCGGCGAAAAATCGAGAAGCTGAAGCTGGAGCGGTACTTCGGCTCCCGCATCTATATTCGCCGCCATAAAAACAGCAATGCGCTGGAAGCCATATTGGCGGAAGGCGGATTCGACCGCAGCCGGACGTGGATGATCGGCAATTCGATCCGGACGGATGTCGTGCCAGCGCTGACGACCGGCATTCACGCCATCCACGTCAAAACGGAGCAAGAGTGGCAGTATAATATCGTCGATATCGACGTCGCCCCGAAAGGCGCTTTCGTTACGGTCGGCCGGTTGTCCGAAGTGCCCGGCGCCATTCAAAACTACGTGGTCTCGGCCTGGAACGCCGGACTCGTCTAATCGTCGAATACGGCCCGGATCGCGCCGCTTGCCGCGTCGTGCAGCACGAGACGGCCTTTTCCCTCCGAGCCGTCCGGACGGCGAAGCGAAAGCTTTCGGGTTTCGCCTTTTTGAAGCAAATCCCGGACCATGGCCGGGGTCAGCTTCTTGCCGGACTGGTCCTTCCACATGACGAACGTGCAACCTTCGCGGTATGCGCTGCAGCCGAAGCCCCGCTTCCCTTCGATAATCGTCCCCCGGCAACCCGGCTTCGGACAACTTCCATAAGCGGCCGGCTCCTTGCGTTCGGCGGACGCTGCCGGTTTGCTCCCGCGCGCGGCGCTGCGCCGGCCTGCCGTTCTGCCGCTTTTGCGGCCTTGGGACCCGGAGCCGGTTCTGCCGCCGTCCCCCAGCGTGCCCGGCGCTGCCGGCTGCTGCTGCCGAACCTTCTCGACAATTTGGACCGCAAACCGTTTCACCTGCTCCATAAACCGTTCATCGGACGCTTCCCCGCGGGAAATTTGATGCAGCCGCCGCTCCCACTGCCCGGTCATCTCCGGAGAGGCGAGCAGCTCCACGCCCGCGCCCCGAATGAGCTCGATCGCGGTCAGCCCTTTGGCCGTAATATCGAGCCGTTTGCCGCTCGCGGCAATGTACCCGACCTGCTTCAGCCTTTCGATCGTGGCCGCGCGGGTCGCCGGCGTACCGAGCCCCGTCTCCTTCATCGCTTCCCGCAGCTCGTCGTCTTCGATCGATTTTCCGGCGCTCTCCATCGCTTTCAGCAGCGTTCCTTCGGTATACGGCTTCGGCGGCTGCGTCGTCTTCTCTTTCGCTTCGGCTTCGGTGCAGCGAACTTCTTTGGCCTTATCGATGAGGAACGGCCGATCCGTTACCGTCTCGTCCTCCGGACCGGCTTCGTCCTGCCCGTCCTTCTTCCGCTTGCGCGCCGCGGAAGCGTCGGCGTCCTGCTGCACGACCTTCCAGCCCGGTTCGAGCAGCTCCTTCACTTTCGTCCGGAACGTCTCACTTTCGCAGATCGTCCATACCGTATGATTGCGATAGCGGGCCGGCGGATAATATTGCGCCAGGAAGCGCCTGACGATCATGTCGTATATTTTTTGCTCGTCGGCGTTCAGCGTTGACGGCTTCTTCGGCGTCGGCAATATGGCGTGATGATCCTCCACTTTCGCCGGATTGCATACGGCCCGGTTGCCTTTATGGACGCGCCCGCGGTCCGCGCCGGCCGCCAGTTTGGCATATTCGGTCCCGCCCAGCATCGCCAGCGCTTTGCTCATCGCCGCGATATTTCCTTCCGTTACATAGTTCGAGTTGGTGCGCGGGTATGTAATCACTTTATGCTTCTCGTACAGCGACTGCGCGATGTCCAACGTTTTTTTCGCCGAAAAGCCGTATTTTCCGTTCGCTTCCCGCTGCAGCAGCGTCAAATCGTACAGCTTGAACGGATACTCGCTGCTCTCGGCGCTCTCGTATTTGGCGATGGCGGCGGGCTTGCCCCGCACTTTCCCGGCGATCGCTTCGGCCTTCATCCGGTCGATGAGCCGCTCGCCCTGCCAGACGCCGGCATAGCTTGTCTTCTCTTGGAGGAAGCTCGCCGCAACGACATAATACGTTTCCGGCCGGAACGCCTCGATTTCGCGGTGGCGGTCGTACAACAGCGCCAGCACCGGCGTCTGCACCCGGCCGACCGACAGCAGTGCCTTATGGCGGATCGTGAAGGCGCGCGAGGCGTTCATGCCGATCAGCCAATCCGCCTCGCTGCGCGCTCTCGCCGCCCGCGTCAGCGCGTCGTACTCGGCGTCGCTGCGCAGCGTCTCGAAACCGCGCCGAATCGTCTCCGGCGTCAGGTCGGAAATCCACAGCCGGTCGACGGGCTGCTTCAGCTTCAAATATTGGCGGATCAAATGGAAGATAAGCTGCCCTTCCCGGCCGGCGTCGCACGCGTTGATCAGCCGGTCGCAGCGCTTGGCGAGCTCGCCGATCGTCTTCAGCTGCTCCTTCGTCCGGGCGTTCGGCCACAGCTTGAACCGTTCCGGGATAATCGGCAAGTCCCGGTCATTCCACCGCTTGTACTTCTCGTCGTACCGCTCCGGCTCGGCCAATCCGACGAGGTGGCCGATCGCCCAGGTGATCACATACCGTTCGCCTTCCAGATACGTCCGTTTGTTGACCGCCTTCGGCTCGATCACCGCCGCGATCGTCCGGCCCATATCCGGCTTTTCGGCTATAATAAGCGTCTTAGACATACCGCGTCAGCGCTCCCGCTGCGCCGCCGCCACTTGCTCGGCTATAGCCGCCTGAATGTCCGGCCGCGCGATAAAGGCGGCAATCTGCTCTTTCTCGGCCGCCGTAAACTGAAACTCGCTGTCGCACCCTTCTTCCTGCGGCACGATCTGGAAAATCTCCCCGTCCGGCGTACAGATGACGAGCGCGGTCAAGTCGACCGCATCGGCCGGCGCCGGCGTCTGCGGCGACAGCTCGAACCGCAGCTCGATGTCCACCCAATGCTCGTTCCGCCGCTCGATTCGCGGATAAAATGCGGTGAAGCGCAGCTCCTCCGCCGTATCCTGTCCATAACGGATCATGCCCCATTCCCCCTAAAATACGAACTCGAAAAAAGAACCGTTATCTATTTTACCACAACGAAAAGTTCCGGTCAGCGAGCCGACGTTTCGGTCGGAGGCAGGGGCCGAGGTGGATGGGCAATGGCAGACGGTTTGGCCGGAGCGGGGCGGGCGGGCAATGGCAGACGGTTTGGCGGGAGACGAGGCGGTCGGGCAAAGGTGGACGGGTAGCGGGAGACGAGGCGGATGGACAATGGCTGACGGTTTGGCGGGAGACGAGGCGGATGGGCGGCAAGACGGATAAAAGGCGTCCTCCGGATTCGGCCGGCATGCGGCACGGCCTTCTTGCAAAAAGCTCCCCAGCAAGACAGTGAACTTGACCTTCGCTTTAACATTTGCTACGGTACATCAAATGACCGTAAAAACTGCAAAAGTACAGTTTTTTTCATCCAATAATAAACAAAATTTAATAATTATTGCAATTATACAGGATTTTTGTTCGAATTAGGCCATATAGACAAAAATATCAAATAATTCCTGTATTTTTGCAGGCTTTTGTGTAAAATCAGCCTTTTGGAGCTGAAAATCCTGCATTTTTGCAGGTTTTTAGCCAAGCGATTCGACGGTGACGCGAAGCACCGACGGATTCGAATCTCACCGACGGACGCCGGTCGTGCGACGAACGCGAATCGCGTCAACGAATACCGGCCATTGCCTGGCCCGCTCAAGAAAGCACTGCAGGCTATTTCAAGGCGTCATCGGCAGGTTCAGTTTACCCCCTCTTCTCCGGCGGCGGCAATCACAAAGGACACCACCGCTCCGCCGTCCTCCGCGTTGCAAGCTTTGATCTCTCCCCCATGGCTTTCCACCAGCCGCCTTGCAATGTAAAGGCCGAGACCGGAATGGCCTTCCGATTGCCCCCGCGCTTTGTCGGCCCGGTAAAAGCGTTCGAACGCCCTTTCCTCCTCCCCGGGCGGGAATCCGGGTCCGGTATCCCGGATCCGGAAGCGGACTTGCCGCCCTTCGACTGCCAGTCCTACTTCGATCCGACCGCCTTCGGGAGTATACGATATGCTGTTGGAAACAATATTGCCGAGTATGCGCTCCAGCTTCTCCGGATCAATCCGGCATACCCCTATGGCCCCCTCCGGCAGAAAAGAAAGGCGAATCCCCTTGGCCGCGGCCGCCGGCTTGAATTGCTTGATCAGCTTCCCGGTCCAGGACACGAGCTCCACCGGTAAAACGTTCAGCCGGTCTTCGAATCGTTCCAGCTCAGCGCTGTACTGGAGCTGGCGCACGAGCCCGGCGCTTTTGCCGGCATTGTCGCGGATGACCGTCAGATACCGGCGCAGCTTGTCTTCCGGAGCCCCGGAATCGAGCAAAGCTTCGGCATAACCCGAGATAATCGAAATTGGCGTTTTCAAATCATGGGCCAGCGCTTCGATCATTTCAGCCTTCTCCCGCTCCAGTCTCCATTGCGCGGACAGCGAAGAGCGCAGTTCCTCCTGCATTCGGGCGAACGCCGAGCACAATTGTCCCAGCTCATTGCCTGACCGGTATTCAATGGTGAAATCCAAATCTTTTTCCGCGATTTTGCGGGAAGCCTTCATCAGCATCCGGATCGGCTCGTTGATTCGGCCGGCAATCGTTTTGGCGAAAAGCAGCGTAAACAGAAAAATGTAAAAAAACGGCGACAGCAAAAAGGCAGCAAAAACAGCGGCAAGCCAGCCTTGACCTTCGGCAAACGTCGGACTGAGCGAGTAGGACAGCAGCACAGCGCCCGCAATCCGCCCGTCCCCGCCAATGATTGGCACCGTCTGCACATACCGGCCGCGATACCGGATCGGCTTATTCAGCCCGTCATACAGTTGCTGCCTCCCCTCGAAGACCGGTTCGTGCAAGGTGCCGTATCTGTAGTTGCCGTCGCCGTCTACCACCTGATAAAGAAATCCGGCGCCGGGAACTTGCCGCTCCAGTTCTTCCTTCGCGGAAGGATTAAGCAATGCTGTGTTCTCCTTCCGGATATATTCCTTAATGTCCGGAATCTGCTTTTCGTAGTAGTTGGCCGGATAGACGCCTTTGTATTCCATCCGGGTAAACAATACGGCGCCGAGCGCGTATGTGGAGGCGGTAGCCAGCAAACTGAGCAGAAGGATGAGCGCGAAGCCAAGGACGAACTGCGACTTCAGCGACCAATCGGCGATATTCTTCATCTTCTACCCCTTTTTCCATTTGTAGCCGATGCCCCAGACAGTCTGAATATAGTCTCCGGAAAGATCGGCGGCGGCCAGCTTGGCCCTGATTTTTTTAATATGCTCGACAATGGTGGAAGAGTCCCCTTCCGCATCCCAGCCCCAGATCCTTTCGTATATCTGCTCCCGGGAAAAAACTTGCCCGGCATGCAGCGCAAGCAGTTCCACGATCTCGTATTCCTTCCGGGTCAAGGCGACCGGCTTTCCGCATACCGTTACGGACATCCCTTTCAGATCGAGCTCCATATTTCCCCAGCGAAGCAGCGGCTGAGCGGCTTTGTCTCCAACGTCGGCCCCGATGTTCTGTCTGGCGCGCTCCTCCCTTCGCAAATTCGCCTCGATGCGGGCGAGCAATTCCCTCAGTCCGAACGGCTTGACGATATAATCGTCGCCGCCCATGGAGAAGCCCTTAACCCGGTCGTTCTCCGACTGCCTGGCGCTAACGAAAAGGATCGGGCACGCGACGGTGTCGCGAATTGCCCGGCACACGTCGAAGCCGTCACGGCCCGGCATCATGACGTCCAGAATGACCAAGTCGGGTTTGGAGCCGGCCAGCTCGATGCCGCGGTCTCCGTCATAAGCGGCCAGTACGCGGTGCCCCCTCGCCGTCAGTTCATCCGACAGCAATTCCACCATGTCACGCTCGTCGTCCACGATCAAAATCGTACTCATTTGATCCTCCGTTGTTCTACCAGCTGTTCTATTCGTAAGTTTTGCGTCCTTCCCAACCGACAAACCATATTGTACCGCAGATCGAAGCAACGATAAACGAGGCAACAGCCATCAGCAGGACGCCGTCCACCTGCCGGCAGTACAGCTCGAAGGCCGAGGCGCCGGTCCCGTTCTGAAATTCCGAAAGACGCGCCGTCAACGGAAACTGCGACAACCGGACAGGCCAGGCCCAAGGGACGAATTCCCAAATCCGGTCGCCGATCACCGTCGCGCCGACGATCGCAGCCAGCAAAAATCCCGCTCCGCCGGCAGCTGCCGAAGCGCCCATCCCGAAAGCCAGCGCCAAAAACAGATGAAACACACATAGCGTAAGCGATCCGATCGTCGTGTAAGCCGCGCCGGCGAGAAAGAGACCGGCATCGGCGTCTGCGATGCCGAGCAGCGTCTCCATACCGAAGACAAGCAGCAGAGCCGCTGCGAAAATCCCGAAGCCGACAGGAAGCGTCACCATCAGGAGCTTGCCCGCAAAGCTCAGCGCTCTCGGCTGCTGCCGACCCAACAGCCCGCCGAAGCAGCCGGCCTGCTCCTCCTGCATGGCGAGCATTCCGGATAGCAGGCCGATCGCGAGCGGAAGCGCCGAAGCGGTCATTTGGCTGAAAGCTTCATAGATCGCATTCGCCAATCCCGGAGCAAGCGGCCGGCCTGAGAAATACCAAAGCAATATTCCCGCAGCCAGCGGCGGCGCCGTAAAGACGAGCCAGCGGTAACCGGTTCGTTTGGTGATCAGCCAATCGGTACGGAGAATGCGCAAAAGGGTCATCGCTAGCGCACCTCCCTGCGAGCGTACCATATGGCGGTCAGTTGCAAGGTAACAGCCAAAAACACGAGGGCGAGACCGAACCCGACCGGAATGACGGAAGCGCTAAGCAGCGGGTCGCCGTCCGGGAGCGGAACGCCGTTCGGGTGGACGCCGACAATCGGTGCCATCAACCGGGTCGGCCAGCTCCACGGGACCGCCGGCCAATAGGGCTCCGGCGCCGAAAGAACGCCGGCAAACATCCCGGCCAAACCGAGCGCGAGGGAAACTGCCGGCCCCTTCCATGCCGCGACCATCAAATGCAGCGGAATCAGCGCCGTCGACAGCATCCAGACAACCGCACTTGCCCCGATAATCCGCCAGAAAGGCGCAGGCCCGTCCGCTATGAGCAGCCCCGCGAGCAGCGTTGAGGCCACGAGCACTCCGGAAGAGATGAACGTATGACCGGCCAGAACGGCCGTTTTGGCCAGCCAGAGACGCGGAAGCGAGACCGGACGCGTCCTGAGGCTGCGCTCGGCTCCCGATTTTTTCTCCCGGGCTTCGGTCAGCGCGCACAGAAGCGCCGTCCCGAGCGGCACGAACAGAACCGGCCACCAATTAAACACAATGAACAGAAGCGCCTCCCAGGTGCCGATGCTTTGGTCGGGCATCAGCATTTTGACGACGATGGCGTACAGGACAAAGAAAAGAGGCGCGCCGCATACCAGCTTTCGGGCAAACGTGCGCTTGGACTTCAAGGCTTCCGCCTGAAGCAGGTTAAGCATCGCCCGCTCCCTCCTTCCGCCTGTCGCCCCGGACGACGTCCATAAACAGCGATTCCAAGTCGGTTCCGCGCCGGTTCGCGCCTTCGTAGCGCAGCCTTCCACCGCTAATAATCCCGATGTCGTCGGCGGTATGCTCCACTTCAGAGAGAATGTGACTCGACAGGATCACGGTGATGCCCCGTGCCGGAAATGAACGGATCAGCCCGCGCAAATCCTGGATTCCGAGCGGATCCAGGCCGTTCGTCGGCTCGTCCAGAATGAGCAGTTTCGGGTTTTGCACGAGCGCGATGGCGATGCCCAGCCTTTGTTTCATACCCAGCGAAAATTGGGAAGCTTTCTTGTTGCCGGTGTCCGTCAAGTCCACGGTTTCGAGCACCTCCCGGATTCGGGATTCGGGCAGCTGCAGCAATCGGGTGTGCACCAGCAAATTTTCTCGTGCCGTCAAATTGCCGTACAGCGCCGGGGACTCGATCAGCGCCCCGATCTCCCTCAAGCAATCTCGGGTCCACGGCTTGCCGTTTATCCATATTTGGCCGGAGGAAGGCCGCAGCAATCCCGCTATCATTTTCAGCGTCGTCGTTTTGCCGGCCCCATTTGGCCCGAGAAGACCGTACACCGTACCCGCGCGGACATGAAGCGAAACGCCGGAGACCGCCGTTTGTTTGCCAAAACGTTTTTCCAGATTCACCGTTCGCAAAATGTCGTTCATGGCTATCATCCTACTCTGTCAGTATTCCGGGAGAAATCCCCTTTTCGACAAAGAGCATATCAAGCAATTATAAAGAATCGATAAAGAAAGGTTGCGATTGCGGAATCTTCCCGCTTAGCGATAATCGCGTCGATTCCGCCAAATCCCACCATAGGGAAGTGGAATTGTATGCATCTTTTATGTAATGTCAAAGGAATGAATAAAAAAATAAGCCCTTCTTTTCCGTAAAGGATGGAAGGGCTTTGCAGAGCTTTTATAATTAAACGGATTCCCTTGATTGAAGCAATAGCTAATCATAAAACCCCGACCCGCCGCGAGCGGCGAATCGGGGGTCTCGCAGGAATGCCGTTACGGCTGCCTGACGCCTTTTTCTTGACAAGCGGACTCTCTTTCCTGACAGCTTTGAGTCGACATTACGGCAGCATCGTGGAGCCCATCAGGTAGCGGTCCACTTCGCGCGCTGCCTCACGGCCTTCGTTGATGGCCCATACGACAAGGCTTTGGCCGCGGCGCATGTCGCCGGCGGCGAAGACTTTGTCCACGTTCGTACGGTATTTGCCGTATTCCGCCTTTACGTTCGAACGGCGGTCGCGCTCCAGGCCGAATTGGTCGATCAGGGTGTTCTCCGGTCCTTCGAACCCGATGGCGATCAGCACGAGATCGGCCGGCCATACTTTTTCCGTACCCGGAATTTCCTTGTAAATTTTGCGTCCGGTTTCGTCGACGATCCGCTCGATTTGAACCGTGTGCAGCTCTTTCACGTTGCCGTTCTCATCGCCGACAAACTTCTTCGTCAGCACGGAGAACGCCCGCGGATCTTCCCCGAACAGCGCTTTGGCCTCTTCCTGGGCATAATCGAGCGTATAGACGTTCGGGAACTGCGGCCACGGGTTCGTGATCGGGTCGCGCGTAAGCGGCGCCTTGGCATGCGTGCCGAATTGCGTGACCGATTTGCAGCCGTGGCGCAGCGCCGTTGCGACGCAGTCGGTTCCGGTATCGCCGCCGCCGATGACGATGACGTTTTTGTCTTTCGCCGAAATGTAGTTCCCGTCCGCAAGCCCGGAATCGAGATAGCTCTTGATCGTGCTGTTCAAATAATCCATCGCCATATAGATGCCGCCCAATTCGCGACCCTCAATGTCGACGTCACGCGCCTTCGTTGCGCCGCCGCAAAGGACGACGGCGTCGAATTCGTCCAGCAGCTGTTGGGCCGGGATATCTTTGCCGATTTCGGTATTCGTCACGAATTGGACGCCTTCCGCTGCCAGCAGGTCGACCCGGCGCTGCACGACCTTCTTATCCAGCTTCATCGTCGGAATGCCGTACGTAAGCAGACCGCCGATGCGATCCGCGCGCTCGTAGACGGTGACCGTGTGCCCCGCTTTGTTCAGCTGCGCCGCGCAAGCGAGCCCGGCCGGTCCCGAACCGACGATCGCAACGCGCTTGCCGGTACGCTTCTTCGGCGGATCCGGCACGACCCATCCTTCCTCGAATCCGCGGTCGATAATCGCTTTCTCGATCGTCTTGATGGTGACCGGCTCGCCGATCAGACCGACCGTACAGGATCCTTCGCAAGGAGCGGGACAGACGCTGCCGGTAAATTCGGGGAAATTATTCGTTTTGTGCAGCCGATCCAGCGCCTCGCGCCACAGTCCCCGATAGATCAGGTTGTTCCATTCCGGTATCAGGTTGTGGACAGGACAACCCAATACCGATCCGTTCAATTCCATTCCCGTATGGCAATAGGGCGTGCCGCAATCCATGCAGCGCGCGCCCTGCGTCCGCAGCTGGTCTTCGGAAAGATGCTTATGAAATTCCTCCCAATCTTTAATGCGCTCAAGCGGGTCGCGATCGGCAGGCAGTTCTCGCTTATATTCCATAAATCCGGTAGGTGTCGACATGACCGCAATCCCTCCATTATTCGTCCCGATTGGCCAATTATCGGCCAGTTTATTTTAAACTATAACGGGATTTCCGTTGATCTGCAACTGAGAAGTCTTGTATATTCCCGTCTCCTATTTAAAATATCCTAGCATTCCAATCCAGGTCGAACCAATGGATTATCCGTATAATCATTTGCACTATTTGTCATACACCTTGTCACAAATCGCACAGGAACGCGTCAGCGTCTTACATATGTCCGAAACCAGTAATCATAAGGATTTTCGTCGTTTTTGACGCCCTTTTCGCTGCCGGAGAGCTTCCATTCCGCCTCGTCGAATGACGGGAAATAGGTATCGCCCTCAAACTCCTCGTCGATTTCGGTCAGCAGCAGCTTATCCGCATATGGCAAAAACTGCTTATACACTTCCGCCCCGCCGATAATCATCAGCTCCCCGCCGCCGGCATACCGTGCCAACGCTTCCTCGACGGAGTGCACGACTTCGCAGCCTTCCGGCCGAAAATCGCGGCTCTTCGTCAGCATGACGTTCGTCCGGTTTTTCAGCGGACCGTTGAACGATTCCAGCGTCTTACGCCCCATGACGACCGTTTTCCCTTTTGTCATGCGGACAAAATAAGCCATATCCGCAGGAATGCGCCAAGGCAGCTCATTGTTGCGGCCGATCAGCCGGTTGCGGTCCATTGCGGCGATCATCGTGATGCCCACAGCTCCCACGCTCCCTTCCCGTTATACCGACACTTCCGCCTTGATCGTCGGATGATGCTGATAACCGACAAACTCGAAATCTTCATATTTGTAATCGAAAATCGATGCCGGCTTGCGCTTGATGACAAGGCGCGGCAGCGGGTACGGCTCGCGCGACAGCTGCTCTTTCACCTGGTCGAGATGATTCAGGTAAATATGCACGTCGCCGCCCGAATAAATGAACTCGCCCACACCAAGATCGCACTGCTGGGCGATCATATGCGTCAATAACGCATACTGGGCAATGTTGAACGGCAATCCGAGAAAGGTGTCGGACGAACGCATCGTCAGCATGCACGACAGCTTACCGTCGGATACATAAAATTGAAACGCAAAATGGCACGGCGGCAGCTTCATCTTGTCGATTTCCGCCACGTTCCAGGCGCTGACGAGATGGCGCCGCGAGTCCGGATTGCGCCGGATCGACTCCACCACCTGGGCGATCTGGTCGTGCCGTCTGCCGTCGGCCCCTTCCCAGGCCCGCCATTGCGAGCCGTACACCGGCCCGAGATCCCCGTTCTCGTCCGCCCATTCGTTCCAAATCCGCACGCCGTTGTCCTGCAAATAGCGGATGTTGGTATCTCCGCTCAAAAACCAGAGCAGCTCATGCACGACCGACTTGATGTGAATCCGTTTCGTCGTGACGAGCGGAAAACCGTCATTCAGATCGAACCGGAGCTGCCGCCCGAAGACCGAAATCGTCCCTGTCCCGGTCCGGTCTTTCTTTACGGTTCCGTTGTCCAAAATATCCTGAAGCAAATCCAAATACGCTCTCACGCTTCGTTTCTCCTCCCGATTGCTGACAAAGCCATTTCCCCTATTGTACCATACCGGTTCAAGTATGCGAACGTTTGTTTTGTCTTCGTTGCAAGCGCATTTCATACCGCTCCGGCGCGGTTTGATGAAGCCGAATCTCTTCTTCGGATTCGGGGATGACGGGCGGGACGGGCGTCGGCTTACCGTCCTTGCCGAGCGCTACAAAGGTGAAAAAAGCGGTGACCGCCGTTTTCCGCTCCCCGGATTCGACATTTTCCGACTGCACCTTGACGTAAACTTCCATCGAACTGCGATGCGTCCAGCTGATGAACGCTTCCACCTCGATCACTTCGCCGAGCCGGATCGGGGCGACGAATTCGAGACTGTCGGTCGAAACGGTAACGGTAGCCATGCGGGCATGGCGCATGCTGGCGATCGCCGCCGCCTTATCCATCAATTCCATCAGTTTTCCGCCGAACATCGTCCCGTGATGATTCGTATCCGAAGGGAAAATCAGTTGCGTCATAACGGTCCGGGATTCCCGGATCAACCTGCCTTGCCTGTCGGACATCGCTGTACGCCCCTCTCGTTTTTCATTCATCATGAACGTTATGCCGTTGTTTTATACGGTATGATGACGAAAAAAGAGGTCCCGGTTGAACCAACCGCATGACCTCTCTTTCGGCAGTCTGCATGCGCATGCTGCGAATTATTTTACGAACGTGTGAATCGGATGGCCGAGCGCGACTTCCGCCGCCTCCATCGTAATTTCGCCAAGCGTCGGATGCGCATGAATCGTAAGCGCGATATCTTCGACGGTTGCGCCCATTTCGATCGCAAGGCCGAGCTCGGCGATCAGGTTGGACGCTTCGGCGCCGGCGACTTGCGCGCCGAGGACGAGCCCGGTGTCGGCGTCGGAAACGATTTTCACGAATCCGTCGGTCGACTGCAGCGACAATGCGCGGCCGTTCGCGCTGAACGGGAACTTGCCGACTTTCACATTGTAGCCTTTCTCTTTCGCTTCGGACTCCGTATAGCCGACGCTTGCGCATTCCGGATCGGAGAAGCAGACGAGCGGAATCACCTTGTAATCGATCTTGCTCGGCAGCCCGGCGATCGCCTCGGCCGCCACCTTGCCTTCATACGACGCTTTATGCGCCAGCGCAGGACCGGGCACGATGTCGCCGATCGCATAAATATGCGGAACGCTCGTGCGGCATTGATCGTCGATTTCGATCAGCCCGCGATCGGTCATCTTGATGTTGATCAGATCGAGACCGAGCTCGCCGTCCGTATTCGGCCGGCGGCCGACGGTTACAAGCAGGTAGTCCGCCGTCACTTTCTCTTCCTTGTCGCCCACCGTATACGTAACGGTGACGTCCTTGTCGGTCTGCTCCGCGCTCTTCGCCTGGGCGCCCGTCACGACGTTCACGCCTTGCGCCTTCAGCTTCTTCGCGACAAGCGACGACATGTCGGTGTCGAAGCCGGGAAGAATCGAGTTCGTGCCTTCGATCACGGTTACTTGCGTGCCGAACTTGGAGAACATCTGGCCAAGCTCGATGCCGATATAGCCGCCGCCGATAACGACAAGGCTCTTCGGCACTTCCTGCAGCGCGAGCGCTCCGGTCGAGGAGAGGATGCGTCCGCCGAACGGGAACGCCTTCAGCTCGATCGGACGGGAGCCCGTGGCGATAATGCAGTTTTTGAATTTGTAGCGCGGCGCTTCCTGTTCGTTGAATACGCGCGCCTCGTTCTCGTTGATGAACATGACTTCGCCCTGGAAGAACTGGACCTTGTTCGCCTTGAGCAGCGACGATACCCCGCCCGTCAGCTTCTTCACGACGCTTTCTTTGAACGCCTGGACTTTGCCGAAATCAACTTTGACCTCTCCGGCGTCAATGCCGATCGACGAAGCGTGCTTCACCGTTTCGTATTGATGCGCGGCAGAGATGAGCGCCTTCGACGGAATGCAGCCGACATTGAGGCATACGCCGCCGACATATTCTTTATCCACGACAAGCACGCTCTGTCCGAGCTGGGCGGCCCGAATGGCCGCCACATAACCGCCGGGACCGGCGCCAATGACCAGTGTATCGATATCGAGAGAAGCGTCTCCTACGACCATATCGTTATACCTCCATTACCAGCAGCTCCGGATCGGCCAGCAGCTGCTTGATGTAGTTCAAAAAGTTTTGTGCCGTCGCACCGTCGATCAAACGATGGTCGAAGCTGAGCGACAACGCCATTACCGGCGCGGCGACAATTTGCCCGTCGCGTACTACTGCTTTCTCCGTAATGCGTCCCGTGCCGAGAATGGCGACTTCCGGGAAGTTGATAACCGGCGTGAAGAACATGCCGCCGGCGGAACCGATGTTCGTAATCGAAATCGTGCTGCCCTTCATCTCGTGCGGAGCCAGCTTGCCTTCGCGGCCGCGCGTCGCCAGATCGCGGATCTCGTTCGCGATCATCCAGATGTTTTTGCGGTCGGCGTTCTCGATGACCGGCACGAGCAAGCCGTTGTCGGTATCGGTGGCGATGCCGATGTTGTAATATTTCCGAAGCACGATTTCCTGGTTTTCCTCATCCAGCGTCGCGTTCAGAATCGGATACTCGCGGCATGCCGCCACCAGCGCCTTGACGATGAACGGCAGGTACGTCAGCTTGACGCCTTTCTTCTCGGCGATCGGCTTCGACTTCGTGCGCAGCTCGACGAGCTTCGTCACGTCCACTTCGTCCATCAGCGTAACGTGCGGCGCCGTGTAAACCGACTTGGACATCGCGCTTGCAATCACTTTGCGAATACCTTTGAACGGAATACGCTCCTCCGGACGATCGCCCGTCGTCTGCACGGCGGCCGCCTGCGCCGGACGCGCTTCGGCAACGCCTTGTGCCGCGGCTGCTCCCGGAGCGGCCTGCACGCCGCCGGAAGCGGCAGCATCCACATCTTCGCGGGTAATGCGGCCGTTCTTGCCGGTTCCCTGGACGCCCGTCAGATCGACGCCTTTTTCGCGCGCGTATTTGCGGACGCTCGGCGTGGCAAGCACGAGTCCGCCTTTACCGGGCTCGCTCTTCGGCGCTTGTCCCCCGTCCGCAGCGGCCGGCGCCGCTTGTCCGGGCTGAATGTCGGCTCCGCCCTGCGACGCTTTCTGCTCTTCCTGCGCCGCAGCGCCGCCGCTTTCGACGGCTCCGGGAGCGGCCTGCTGCGGAATGTCTCCTTCCGCGTCGATAATGGCGACAATGTCGCCGACATGGCACACTTGCCCGTCTTTCGCCAGCACTTCCAGCACTTTCCCGTTGACCGGACAAGGCACCTCTACGATCGCTTTATCGTTTTGCACTTCCATAATAATATCTTCGTCGGTTACGGTATCTCCGGGCTTGATCAGCATCTTGACGATTTCGCCTTCGTGCAGTCCTTCGCCCAGCTCCGGGAACCGGTATTCGAATTTCGCCACTTGTCCTACCTCCTCCAGCTGAACTATCGGATCTTAAAATTCCCGTACCTTGTTGACGGCGGCAATGATGCGGGCCGGTGTCGGAAGCCATACGTTCTCGATTTGCACGAACGGATACACGGTATCCGGACCGGCTACCCGCAGCACCGGCGCTTCCAGATGAAGAATCGCTCTCTCGTTGATCTGCGCGATCACTTCCGCGGCTACGCCCGCCGTCTTCTGCGCTTCCTGCACGACGATGGCGCGGTTCGTCTTCTGAATGGAGGCGACGATCGTATCGATATCGAGCGGCATCAAGGTGCGCAGGTCGATAATCTCCGCCTTCACGCCTTGCTTCTCCAGTTCGTCGGCCGCCTGCATCGCCGTATGCACCATCATGCCGTAAGCGATAATCGTTACATCCGAGCCTTCGCGGACGACTTTCGCCTTGCCGATCGGCACCGTATATTCGCCCTCCGGCACCTCCGCGCGGAATTTGCGGTACAGATTGAGATGCTCCATGAAAAATACCGGGTCATTGTCGCGAATAGCAGATATCATAAGACCTTTGGCGTCGTACGGATTGGACGGAACGATTACTTTCATGCCGGGCGTCTGGACGGCCAATCCTTCGAGCGAATCGGTATGCAGCTCCGCCGCGTTGACGCCGCCGCCGAAAGGCGTGCGGAACACGATCGGCGCGTTATAGCGGCCGCCGGAACGGTAACGCATCCGCGCAGCCTGAACGAACATCTGGTCGAGCGCTTCGAAGATGAAGCCGATGAACTGAATTTCCGCGATCGGCCGGAAGCCTTGAATGCCCATGCCGACGGCCATCCCCGCAATTGCGGACTCCGCAAGCGGAGTGTCGAACACGCGGTCCTCTCCGAATTCTTCCTGAAGCCCTTCCGTCACGCGGAAAACGCCGCCGACCTTGCCGACGTCTTCGCCGAACGCAATCACGTTCTCGTCGCGTTTCATTTCGACGCGCATTGCGTCGCGGATCGCTTCCAACATATTCATTTGAGCCATGTTCGCTGGTTCCTCCTTATCGAAATTCGGCCTTAATTAAAATCGGCTTTTTGCTCTTCCAAATGTTGCGGCGTCGATTCGAACATGGAGTCGATCAGACCCTGGACCGTCATTTTCTCCGTATTTTCGGCCTTCTTGATATGCTCGTTGACGGCCGCTTTCGCCTCTTCCTTCACACGAGCCGTATCTTCTTCGGACCACAGCTTCTTCTTCTCCAAAAATTTGCCGAACCGGACAAGCGGATCTTTCATCGACCATTCGTTTTCTTCTTCCTTCGTCCGGTATTTCGTCGCGTCGTCCGCCATCGAGTGCGGGCGGAAACGGTAGGTGAGCAGCTCAAGAAGCGTTGCGCCTTCGCCGTTGCGTCCGCGCTCCGCCGCATCGGAAACCGCTTTGTAAACGGCAAGCACGTCCATGCCGTCCACCTGTACGCCGTGAATGCCGGCGGCAACCGCCTTGTGCGCGATCGACAGCGCGGCCGTCTGCTTCTCGAACGGCGTCGTAATGGCATAGCGGTTGTTCTGCACGGCGAAGATGACCGGCAATTTGAATACGCCGGCAAAGTTCAGCGCTTCGTAGAAATCGCCTTCGGAGGAACCGCCGTCGCCCGTATACGTAATGACGACGCGCTTCTCGCCGCGCTTCTTGAACGCCATCGCCACGCCGTTAGCATGCAGAACTTGCGCCCCGATAATAATTTGCGGCATCAGCACATGCACGTCTTCGGGAATTTGCCCGCCATGCTGATGGCCGCGCGAATACAGGAACGCTTGATACATCGGCAAGCCGTGCCAGACGATTTGCGGCATGTCGCGGTAACCCGGACATATAAAATCGTCTTTATTGAGCGCGTACTCGCTTCCGATCATCGACGCCTCCTGGCCGGATACCGGCGCATAAAATCCGAGGCGCCCCTGGCGTCCGAGGTTTACGGCCCTCTCGTCCCATGTGCGGGTGAACACCATCCGATACATTAACTCTTTCAATTGGTCGTCGCTAAGATTCGGCATCAGATCCGGATTGACGACCTCGCCTTCCGGCGACAATATCGTCAACGGCTGAACCGGCTCCGTGTACACTTCGTACTGAGCTTTACTGATCACCTTGCTCATTGTCAACGCTCACCTCGATCATAATATTTGAAAATCGTGGTCCACTGTTATAGAATCATTATAAACCTGTTTTCACAAAATGGTCAAAACAAAAAACGAAAAATCCGCTGTTTTTCTCTGTTTTGCATGTTTTTCTTAAGAAATTGTATATGTAACAGATAGTTTTTAACACTAATACAGAGTAGTACAATTTTGAGAAAGAGCCTTTATTCTTCCAGCTTTCCTCTCTATTGTTACCCATACATCCGCCAAACCATGCAACCGGTAAAGGAGAATTCGCCATGACCGATGTAAGGTATACGAAACGAACGATCGTAAAAGAAATTGTCGAAAGCCGCCGTCTGCCGGAGGGCAGCCGCTCCGTGCGGATCTATTTGCCGCCGGGCTACAATGAAACGCTGAGCTACCCGATCGTGTATTGCCAGGACGGCGAAGATTTTTTTAATTTCGGACGAATCGCCACGACCGCGAACCGGCTCATTCTCGACGAGGATATCGAGCCGTTCATTATCGCGGGCGTCGATGTCGACAAGCGGCACCGGACGGCGGAATACGCGCCGGACGGGGCGCGCCATGCCGACTATGTCACATTTTTTGCCGAAGAGATGGTGCCGTACGTCGAGAGCCGCTATCCGGTCCGGCGCTCACCGGAATATCGGCTGCTGGCCGGCGATTCGCTGGGCGCCACCGCGTCGCTGCACACGGCGATCTCGTATCCGGAGCTGTTTCGGCGCATCATGTCGCTTTCCGGCGCCTATTATCCTGAATCGCAGCGAATCGTTGCGCAATACGCGGACTTGTCCGCCCTGCAATTGTACATGATTGTCGGGCTGCAGGAAACATCGTTCCAGACCGATACAGGCGTGTACGATTTCGTCGAGCTGAACCGGACGACCAGCCGGTTATTGAAGGAACGCGGCGCCGACGTCTTCTATGAAGAAAAGGACGGCAAGCATCAATGGGGCTTCTGGCAGCAGGAAATCCCGGACGCGCTTCGGTATTTCATGGCCGGCTGACGGATGCCCTGTACGGGAAAGCCCCATCGCCGGGTTGCCGCAACGGACGGCGCCGGCGATGGGGCTTTATTGTTTCGGCATGACGGCAGACGCGTGCGACCGCTCAACGTCCGGCATCCGCCAGATCGGCCTTAATGCGTTCGAGCAGCTTGTCGCAGCCGACGCTGACCAGTTCGTAAACCTCATCGAAATTGCCGGTAAAGTACGGGTCCGGAACGTCGGTGACGGCGGATTCCGGCACAAAATCCATAAACTTGTATAATTTCGCCCGATGTTGTCCCGCTTTCGGCTGCAGCTTCCGGACGTTCCGCAAATTCGAATCGTCCATACAGACAATATAATCGAATGTTTCAAAATCGTCTTCCGCTACGAGCCGCGCGCGCATTCCTTCATAGCTGATCGCATGCCGATCGAGAATCGCCCGCGTCCCTTCGTGCGGCGGATGCCCGATATGCCAGTCGCCTGTCCCGGCGGAATCCGCTTCGATGGCATGGTCCAAGCCCGCTTCCTTGACCCGATGGCGGAATACCGCTTCCGCCATCGGCGAACGGCAAATGTTGCCGAGACAGACGAACAATACCTTTTTCTTCATTATTTCAGTACAACCTTCCTTTCTCGCGGTCCGTTTGATCGCAGGCGGCGGCCGCGGCGTTCGCTGCGGCAGCCGAACCGGC
>NZ_JBCNFP010000076.1:0-15823 GCF_050481165.1 Paenibacillus cisolokensis | reverse complement strand
TGGGCTTTCGAAATTTAGGATAAATAAAAAAGCCAGTAAGCGCCCCCGATGATTTTTCCGGGAAACCGGCCGAGGATGCGCTCGCATGCCTGGACGATATTTTGTCCGGGATACAGGCGATGAAGCCGAAGCGCGGCGAAAACGGCAATCAGCCCGCTGAAAGCCCAGATCGGCGAAAGCCACAGATCCTGTCTCGCAAATTTGTACGTGATTCCCGGCGCGGTGAGAATCGCCGTGGGGGTGATGGCCAAATAAATCATCTTTCCCAATTGGAATGCGGAAATTTTTCCTTTTTCGATCATCCTTCTTATCCGCTCCTTTCCGAGGTTCATTTTTCGAGCATGTTGACCAGCGGTTTGTACAGGGTATCCATGAACTGCGTAGGCCCCGGCATGTCCGGAACGAAAACGAGCAAAACAGCGAGAATTCCGCCCAAAACGGTCAATGCGGCAGAGGCGGTTTTTTCTCTTTTCTTTTGCGACTTCATTTTCGGCCATTTGTACAGGGCTATCAGCACCAAAACCGCAGCAATTCCCAAAACCGCCGCCCATTTCAATTTCTTTGATCACCTTTGATCCGGCTGGAAAAAGCTTTTGCCTGTCAACCCCGGTCTGGCAACTTTCACATTCGTCTCCAGCCTGACTCCCACATTCGGATAGATCTCGTCCCAGCGATCCTTGTTTTGATTCCATTTCTGCGGATATTTACGGTAAAAAGCGTCGGCAAACTGGAAAATGTCGGCTTTCATCTTCTTCTGCGCCTGGGCCAGTGCCATGTTCACACGATGGTTGATGTCGTCTTCCAATTCCGTCTCCAATTGTTCGATATGCTTCGGAACCGAGAGATCCAGATCCGTTGTATTTTCAACGATATCGTCCCGGGCTTCTGGTACTTATCGTTTCGGTCATTTCGTCTTACTTCACTGGCGCATTGACGGCCAGAAACGTACGCAAAGTCGGGAACGCCATCGCAGAGATTGCCTCTTCCGGCGGTGATTTGACGAAACGAATTACAGTGAAAACAAAGGACGAAACGAAGGATTTGGCCGATCAAACGAACTTGCTGTTATCCAGTCTTCAGAGCATGATTGCCGATATTCAAAGGAAGACCCTGGAATTGGAGCGCTCCTCCTCCATGTTGAAGGTTGGCGCAGAAGAGAGCTACAAAGCTGCCGATCAAATTTCCGAATCTGTTCAACGCGTAGCGCAGGGAGCGGAGCAGCAAGTATCCCAGACAGAAGAGATGTCGGCGATCTTGCAGGAGACGGTATCGGGACTGGAACAGGTTGCCGCCACGACAACCGATGTTTCCGACCTTGCTAGGCGAGCGCAGTCCGTCGCGACGAAGAATGCCGGCGAAATGCAGGCAAATGCGGAAAAAATCGGCCGGATCGAAGAAACGTTTTCCGACATTCAGGCTTCCGCCGCGGAACTGGCATTGCTTTCTGAAAAGATTCGGGATGTGGTCGGATATATTCAGGATGTCTCCAATCAAACCAATCTGTTGTCGCTGAACGCCGCCATCGAAGCGGCGCGCGCCGGGGAACAAGGCCGAGGGTTTGCCGTCGTGGCCGGTGAAATCCGCAAGCTGGCGGACCAGGCGGCGAATTCGACCGTTGAGATCCATGAAACCATTGAAGTGATGTTGAACGGCATTAACGGACTCGTCCAGAAAGTAAACGAGAACAGCCATGGCGTCAAGGATGGCGTTCAGGCCATGCTGAAGGCCAGCGAATCGTTCCGGGCCATTATGAACGAAGTGAACAACTTGAGCGTGCAAGTGATGGAGGTTGCCGCTTCCGTAGGTCAAATGTCCGCAGGAAGCAAAGCGATTGAAGGTTCGATTCGGGAAATTACGAAGATTACGGAAGAAACCGCCTCGTTCACGGAAGAGGTTGCGGCCATGACTGAAGAACAGGCGGCCACGAGCCAGGAAATGCTAAAAACCGCTCATCAGCTTGGCGAAATGTCGGATTCTCTGAAAGCGTTAGTCGGCAAGTTCAAAGTATGAGTGCGAGTCCCGATCCCTCATCCGATGGAGATCCATGTCGAACCTATTCGTAGTCTCGCGACCACGTCGGGTGTTCTCCGGGAAACGATCTGCTAGTGGGCTCTTCTTCTCCTGATTTTACGGGACTCACTCTTGGACAATCAGATGATCTTGATTGTCCAGAAGCGCAACGTTCACCTTGACTGGACGGGGCAACAGCGGATGGTTTTGCAGCAAATGGGCGGTTTTCCAGGCCCCCGAGCTTTCATCTGATGGAACATGGAACCACCGGTCTTCGGACAGCCCGGACAGATGAGAAATCAAATAGGTTGCGGTGGAAGCCGTTCGTTTATCGGCGTTTTCCGACAAAATGGAGAAAGTGGAATCTTGCTCGCTCTTATATCCAAGAATCCAAATTTCCTGAATGGCCGAATAGCGCATGAGCGCGCTGAGGATGCTGCGGGCAAGAGAACCGTAAGGATCCCAGACAAGCACTTCTTCACAACGGAAAATCAGAGGTTTTTTCTGTTTATGGCCATCCAAGAATCGTTCCAACGCAAGGTCCGCTTTTGGACCAATACCGACGAGGATGAGCATGTCATAATCCACAGTAGTTTTTCGGAATGTCATGTGTTTTCACATCCTTTTTTTGTAATAAAAAACCGGGAAAAATCGGCACGTTCCGAACCAATGGGCATGGAACAAAACGTGCGATATTTCCCGGTTTATCTTTAACCGACCTTGCCCGGCCGTTTAAAGGATCCACCGAAACTATGAATATTGTTCTTCCAGATTGTCCGAGAGGATAAATACCATGACCCGTTCCCCGGTTCGGGTGCTGACGTCGGTGTAGAAACTGGTCACATTTGAGCCCGTCAGGTTTGCGATAAGTTCCTTCAATTGGTCGCTGCCCGATTCCACGAGATCCGCCCGGATTTTTTTAATGGAGAGCATTCCTTCGGTCGTTTGGGCCAAATTGCGTTCGGCAGGGGTTAAAACCCCCTTCAGTAAGACGATGACCATATTCCGCACAATATCCGTTTTGACCGAAACGGAACCGCGGCCCAAATATTCCTTTTCCCACTGGGTAAGAGCCTTGCTGATTTTGTCCTCCAGTTCTCCTTTTGACCATTGCATATCGAAACCCCGTAAAGATAAAATGAGGATCAGGGAGAAGAACCAATCCTGATGCCCTTATAGTATATTTTTTGGTGTGCAATTGTCAAGAAAGTGGAACCGTTTTGACAGGAAATCAAGTGGTGACCGGTAAGGTATATGTATCGAGAAAATGAAGGTGATGTCGTTGAGAGCGTACCTCGACTTGCTGAAAGACGTGTTGGACCATGGAGTCCCCAAGCCAGACCGGACGGGAACCGGAACGATATCGGTGTTCGGTCGCCAGCTTCGTTTCGACTTGTCACAAGGTTTTCCGTTGCTGACCACGAAGCGGATTCATATTCGGTCGGTCGTCCATGAACTGCTCTGGTTCCTGAAAGGGGATACCAATATTCGTTATTTGAACGAAAACGGAGTGACGATCTGGGACGAATGGGCTGACGAAAACGGTGATCTGGGACCGGTGTACGGCAAGCAGTGGCGGGCTTGGGAAGCGCCGGACGGCCGCATAATCGACCAGATCGCCCGGGTGGTGGAGGCGATCCGGACCAATCCGGATTCCCGCCGCCATATCATAAGCGCATGGAACGTGGCGGATATCGATCAGATGAAGTTGCCGCCGTGCCATGTGTTGTTTCAGTTTTACGTGTCGGAGGGCAAACTGTCGTGCATGCTGACGATGCGTTCGGTGGATGTGTTTCTGGGGTTGCCGTTTAACATTGCCGAGTACGCGCTGCTTACGCATATGATGGCGCAGCAGTGCGATCTGGAACCGGGCGAACTCATCTGGTCCGGCGGGGATGTGCATCTGTACAGTAACCATCTGGAGCAGGCGAAACTGCAGTTGAGCCGGGAACCGTTTCCGTTGCCGAGGCTCGTCATCAAGCGGAAGCCGCCCAGCATATTCGATTATGTGTACGAAGATTTCGAGTTTGTCGATTACCGCCATCATCCGGCGATCAAGGCGCCGGTCGCCATTTAATTTCAAGGGGGAAACCATGGCAAAGGCGATTGTTTTGTTTTTGGCGGCAGGACTGGCGGAAATTGGCGGCGGATATCTGGTCTGGCTGTGGCTGAGGGAATCAAAACCGCTCTGGGTCGGCGTGCTGGGAGGGATGATCCTGGTGCTGTACGGGATCATTCCCACCCTGCAAAGCTTCCCCAACTTTGGTCGCGTGTACGCCGCTTACGGCGGAGCGTTTATTCTATTGGCGGTGATCTGGGGATGGTTGGTGGACCGAAAAACGCCCGATCTCTACGACTGGATCGGAGCGTTGATTTGCATGATCGGCGTTTCCGTCATGTTGTGGGCACCGCGATCGTAATCCGATGGAAACAAACCATTTGCATATCCATACAAGTTTCTTTTGCATAACCATATAGTTATATGATAAATTTATTAAGAGGAAAGGTGAAGGGATGTGGACATCGAAAAGTTGGCGGACATGCTGAAAGCGTTGGCCGATCCCACCCGCCTAAAAATGGTGGCCATGCTTCATCATCGGGATTGTTGCGTATGCGAATTTGTTCCTGTGTTTAAGATCTCCCAACCTGCGGTTTCCAAACATTTAAGCCGATTGAAAACGGCAGGGTTCGTCAAGGAGAGCCGCAAAGGGCAGTGGGTGTTTTACTCTCTGAGACGAGAAACCTTAGAGCAGGTTGGACTGGGGCTGATGCAGTTGCCCGACATGTCGGAGGAATTAAACAAGTTGGAACAACAGGGGCTGTTGGTCAACGTTTGCTGTGAATAAGAGGAGTGGATGGCATGGGTAGTCAAAACATCAAAAGGCTTTCGTTTCTGGATCGTTATTTGACGGTGTGGATTTTTCTGGCCATGGCCGTTGGCGTCGGTTGCGGTTACTGGTTTCCCGACATGGTGGACAACTTGAATGCGTTGCAGGTCGGCACCACCTCCATTCCCATCGCCGTTGGGCTGATCCTCATGATGTACCCGCCGCTGGCGAAAGTGAAATACGAGGAACTGGGTCATGTGTTCCGCAACGTGAAAGTGCTGGGCTTGTCTCTCGTGCAAAACTGGGTGATCGGGCCGATCCTCATGTTCGTGCTGGCGATCCTTTTCCTGCGGGGCAATCCCGAGTACATGGTCGGCCTGATTCTGATCGGTCTTGCCCGCTGCATCGCCATGGTCGTCGTCTGGAACGATCTTTCCAAAGGGGACACGGAGTACGCGGCGGGCTTGGTGGCGTTCAATTCCATCTTTCAGGTGTTGTTTTATTCGTTCTACGCGTTCGTGTTCGTCACAATTGTGCCGCAGTGGCTCGGATTGGAAAGCATGGTCATCGAGATCACGATGGCCGAGGTCGCCAAAAGCGTGTTTATCTACCTGGGCATTCCCTTCCTTGCGGGGATGATCACCCGGTATGTGTTGGTGAAAGCAAAGGGGAAAGTGTGGTACGATCGGGTGTTCATTCCGAAGATCAGCCCGCTGACCTTGGTCGCCCTGCTGTTCACCATCGTGGTCATGTTCTCCCTCAAGGGGGAGGTCATCCTTGAACTGCCTATGGATGTGCTCAGGGTCGCGATCCCGCTTCTCATCTACTTTGTCGTCATGTTTGTGGTGTCGTTTTGGCTCAGCAAAAAAGCGGGAGCTGGCTACCCCGTCTGTACGACGCTTTCCTTTACCGCCGCGAGCAACAATTTTGAACTGGCGATTGCGGTGGCGGTCGGCGTGTTCGGCATTCATTCGGGAGCGGCGTTCGTGGCGGTCATCGGCCCGCTGGTGGAAGTGCCCGTAATGCTGGCTCTGGTGAAGCTGTCGCTCTATTTCCATCGCAAATTTTTTTCCACCCAAGGAGGCTGACAAAGTGACGGAGAAACCGATCCTCTATTTTCTTTGCACGGGCAATTCCTGCCGCAGTCAAATGGCGGAAGGATTCGGGAAAAAATATCTAGGCGACCGATTTGACGTGTACAGTGCGGGAATCGAGGCTCACGGTCTCAATCCGTATGCCGTAAAGGTCATGCGGGAGGTGGGAATTGACATCTCCAATCAGACGTCCGATGTGATCGATCCCGAGCTTTTAAACAAAGCGGATTATGTGATTACGCTATGCGGGGACGCCAACGACCGATGCCCGATGACACCCCCGCACGTGACCCGCTGGCATTGGGGATTTGACGATCCCGCCAAGGCAACGGGGACGGAAGAAGAAAGACTGGTAGTGTTCCGCCGCGTGCGGGATGAGATTGAAGAGCGAATCAAGCGGTTTCGCGACATGGGAGCATAAATGTGGAAAACTGGATGTGAGGATTGCAAATGGATTTCTCATTTTTCTTGACTGTAAACGGAAGGTAACCTATAATCTTCTCGTGTATTGAAATATTCATACCGTTTCATGTGGAGGAGCCTGTCATAGACGGGCTTCTCTTATTTTTTTCTTCATTTCGGCCAAAATGGGGGACTGCGAAAATGTGACGAATCGTTCAGAACAGGTATCAGATTCACGAAGGCCGTTACTTTGCATAGTCTCACCGGGCTGAGACAAGATATTGGGCAGAAATACAAAAGGAGCGATAACATGAATCATGTCGTGGAATTCTTGTTGCAGTTAACCATTATTCTTATAGCCACCAAACTTGCAGGAGATCTTGCCGCACGGTTGGGGCAACCTTCAGTATTGGGGCAACTTTTGGCAGGCGTGTTGATTGGTCCTGCCGTGGCGAGCTGGGTAGAGCCTTCCGTTATTTTGGAGGTTTTTGCCCAGATCGGCGTTCTTCTCTTGATGTTTTTGGCTGGTCTGGAAACTGACCTGAGAGCATTGAACGAAAACCGCAATACTTCCATTGCTGTAGCGGTGGGAGGTATGCTGTTTCCGCTTGCGGGGGGATATACCGTCGGGTTATGGCTCGGGATGGAACAGGGACATGCGCTGTTTCTCGGATTGCTGCTTTCGGCAACGTCCGTGAGCATTTCAGTGCAAACGTTCCGGGAACTGGGGAAATTGAACAGCCGGGAAAGCACGACCGTATTGGGGGCGGCGATTGTTGACGATATTCTGGTTGTGTTCGGTCTTACAATTGTTCTCGGGTTGCTTACGGCCAGTGAAATCAGCCTGGCGTGGGTGATCGGCAAGAAGGTGATCTTTATATTTCTCGCGGTAATCATGGTGGGAAAGGCATTCCCTTTGCCTTGCGGAAGTTCGCCCATTTAAAGCGAACCGAACCGGTCCTGGGCATTAGCATTTTTTTGTGTCTGATATTCTCATTGGCTGCGGAATACTTTGGAGTTGCCGGCATTATCGGCGCTTTTGCTGCCGGACTGGCGATTTCCAGAACCGAATTCAAACATCAGATTGAGAAAAAATTGGAAGCCGTCGCCTATTCGTTCTTTGTTCCGGTCTTTCTTGCCAGCATCGGTCTGACCGTTTCGTTCGACGGATTGTCTGAACAACTGCTACCCCTTTTCATATTGTCCGTTTTGGCTATTGCATCCAAACTGATCGGCTCGGGATTGGGAGCCAGAATAACTGGGTTTGATACAAGATCCTCCTTCATCATCGGCTCGGGAATGGTTTCGCGCGGTGAAGTCGCTCTGATTATTGCGGCGCTGGGCCTGAATTCCAGCTTGCTTCCGTCAGAGTTGTACACGACGATCATTTTGGTCATTGTCATTACAACCGTCGTAGTGCCTCCCCTGCTCAAGTGGTTCTTGAAGGATACAGGCGGTAAAACAAAAATGAACCAGGATGTATGAATAAAAGCCTGTAAAAAAGCGAAAAAAACTTGAAAATTGATCATGCAAAACCCGTGTTCACCGCCAGCCATTGCATGCTATAATAATTCCATTTGAACAAGCGCATCTCCTTCTGTCAAAATGCATTCGGAAGGACGCACTTGCATCACGGACAACTAGAGCAACCGAATGGCGACCTTATTGCGGCAGGATCTGGGGGCGCCTATCGGCATGGCGGTGGTGCTGTCGTTTACGGTCACGATCGGCACGATCGTGTCCGCCCTTGCCACGAGCCGCATCGTCTGGCGCATCGGCACGGCGCGCACCACGCTGATCAGCGTTGCCATGACGGCCGGCGCGCTGCTCGGCTTTTCGATCGCGCCTTCCATCGCGTGCCTCATGGTCTTCGCCATACTGCTCGGACTCGGCGGCGGCGCCGTCGAGTCCGAGCTAAACCACTACATTGCGGGGAATTACGAAGCCCGCCACATGAGCTGGCTGCACTGTTTCTGGGGCGTCAGCGTAACGATCAGCCCGATGATTCTGTCCGTTTACCTGTCCGAAGGCGACTGGAGAGACGGATACACGGTGATCGGCCTCATCCAGTCGGCGCTTGTAGCGGTGCTTTTTGCATCGCTGCCCCTGTGGAAACATATGGAGAAGAAGCGGGCCGGTGGCGGACAAGCCCCGCAGGCGGATGCGCCCGCGCGCGGGCCGGACGAAGGACGCAAGCCGAAAAATTCGGCCGGCGTCAAGTACGCGCTGGGGACGTTCCTGTTCTACTGCGGCGTGGAGTCGACGGCCGGCTTGTGGGACAGCAGTTATCTGGTCAATGTCAAAGGGATCCCGGCCGACGATGCGGCGTTGTGGATCTCGATCTACTTTGCGGGCATTACGATCGGCAGGTTCATCAACGGATTCGTCTCGCTCAATTTCAGTAGTCCGACGCTGATCCGGGCGGGGCAGATCACGACCCTGGCCGGCGCGCTGCTTCTGCTGCCGCCGCTTCCCGCCGGCTTTTCACTGGCCGGGTTTCTGATTACCGGATTGGGACTGGCGCCTATCTTTCCAAGCATGCTGCACGAAACGCCCGCCCGGTTCGGCGAAGCCCACGCCGGGAGGATTATGGGGTATCAGATTGCGACAGCCTATACGGGGGCGGCCATCCTGCCTCCTCTGCTCGGGATGCCAGCCGGATACTGGACGATCGGCATTTTCCCGCTGTACATCGTCCTGATGGAAGCCGCGATGCTGCTCGCCACGGAGCGGCTGAACCTGCTGTTGCGGCGGCGGCATGATGCCGTGTAAAATGCAAGAAACGCATGCGGCAGGAAATCGTATTAAAGAATGTCAGTTTTACCGTAGACCGGCGGCAGGAATTCCGCATGCCGGCCGCCGCGCGGGGAAACCTTACGGAGCCGACAATCAAAGGAGGAAAGTTAGTTGGACATTTGGTTGGAGTACGCGTGGGCGCTCTTGATTCTGATCGGACTGGAAGGACTGCTGTCGGCTGACAACGCGCTCGTGCTTGCCGTCATCGCGAAGCATTTGCCGGAGAACCAGAGATCCAAGGCGATCAATTATGGCATCATCATGGCCTTCGCTTTCCGGTTCGCCGCCCTGTTCGCAATCTCGTTCATCGCCAATGTATGGCAGGTGCAGGCGATCGGCGCCGCATATCTGCTGTATCTGGGACTCAAGCATGTCATCCAGGCCCGCTTCGGGAAGAAGGATGCGCATAAGGAAGAGAAACAGTCCGGTTCGGCGAGGGGCTTCTGGGGCACGGTCGGTAAGATCGCGCTGGCCGACCTGGCATTCGCCATCGATTCCATCCTCGCTGCGGTGGCGCTCGCGCTCGGCTTGCCGGATTCGCCGCTTGGCGACTTCGGCGGAATGGACGGCGGCAAGTTCGCCGTCGTGGTGCTGGGCGGCATCGCCGGTCTGGTGCTGCTCAAATACGCCGCAGGCTGGTTCATCAAACTGCTGGCCAAACGTCCGGCGCTGGAGACGACAGCGTATGCCATCGTGGCATGGGTCGGTGTCAAGCTAGCGGTCATCACCCTGGCCCATCACGACATCGGCGTGCTGGACCACGATTTCCCCCACAGCACGGCCTGGACTATCGTCTTCTACGGCGTGCTGGTCGCGATCGCGCTGCTGGGCTGGTTCTCGCCCGCGAACAAGCCGGCCGCCAAAAACGAGGAACAGCACTGACAATTCTGCAAGGGACTCTCATGAATGCCGTTCATCTTCGGATGAGCGGCATTTGCTTTGACAAAAAACTTGAAAATTGTTTGCAATGAAAAGCGGACTTCGCTATAATTTAGAAATCGAATACAACAGTTTCAACTGACCGGGCCGGCCTGCCGAACATCCCACGGAAACAGGATGGTTCAAGGTAAGCCCGTATCGTATGTAAAACAAGGTGGATTTTCAAAAAGTCCGCATCGGATTTGTTGGAAATAGACCGACCATACCATCTGGATCAAACTCCGATTTCAATCGGGTGTTCCGCCAGGATGGTATGGTCGGTCTTTTGTTAGGAGGAAAAGGTCTTGAATGTAGCGATGTTTATTGCCTTCATTGCCGGATGGATGATCGCATGGATCAGCGCATGTTGCCTGTATATATCCCGCGTCTCCGACCGATACGTTCGCCTGCACGTCTTTTTGCTGGCCATACCGGTCGTGGTGTCCTTTGCGGGACTGATCGGCGCCGATCAGGTTCGGGAGACGGGACTATGGCACCTGGATCGGACAGCATGGCTGATGGCGTCTTACGTAGGATTGCTTGGCTGGACGATCCAACGGTTTTGTATCCGGTTCATGCACGGTGATCGTTCTTATCGCGCTTACTTTTCACTGTTGACGTTCACGACCGGATCGGCATCCCTCATCTGGTTCAGCGGCGATTTGCGCTTGCTCGCGCTGTTGTGGGGACTACCTTTGTCAGGTCTGGTCGGGTTGGTTTTATTGAACAAGGAATGGACGCCTGCCCGCCATGTTGCCCGGCTTATGACCCGAATGTTTGCCGCCAACTGGCTTTCCCTGTCGCTTGCCGCCGTGTGGCTGTGGCAGGTGACCGGACATTGGCGGATCACGCTGGCGCTGTCAGAGGAATCGATATTGCGGCTGGGATGGGAAAACGCAGCAGGAATCGGCATGTTGGTTGTGTTTGCCGCGATTATTCCGGCGGGTCAATGGCCGTTCCAGCGGTGGTTGCTGGAATCGGCGGTCATCCCGACGCCGGTTTCGGCCGCGATGCATGCGGGGCTCGTCAATGCGGGCGGAATGCTGCTGGCCCGATTTTCACCGCTGCTGGATGGCGGTTTGCCCCAATGGCTGCTGATGGTTCCGGCCATGTTATCGATATTTGTCGGAACCGGCATTCTCCTGGTGCAACCGGACTATAAACGGCAACTGGTGGCCTCGACCATGGCGCAGATGGGGATGATGTTTCTCCAATGTGCTTTGGGTGCCTATTTGCTGGCGGTTTTGCATTTGATTTTTCACGGATGGTTCAAGGCGGCCTTGTTTTTGCGTTCCGGATCCGTTGTGCCGAGGCCGAGACCCGCGCTTTTGGCGCCCGATCCGCCGTCGAGACGATGGCTGCTTTACGGCGTACTGGGCGGAATCGTGCTGGGCATCGGATTTTGGGTGGCTGAGCCCCACGAGCCGCTTCGCATGTTGCGGGCGCTGTTGATGGGCTGGTCGCTGGCGCTCGCCTGGTGGCAGATGGCCGTGTTTCAGAGTGGGCGCTGGACGGGATTTATCGTCCTCTCCGGACTTGGCTTGTCCGCGATGGCGTTCCACGACGCACTGGCTTCCATGCTGGGCGATGCGCTGCCTGCAGCCATTTCAACCGGAAGAACTGAGACCGCCGTCGTCCTCCTGATCGCCTGCGGAGGGCTGTCGGGATTGGGATTGACCGCACGCCGCACAACGGAAATACGGGCGAAGTTGTATCTATGGCTGGTTCATCTTGGCGAAGCGCGCGATGAGGCGGTGGAAAGCCACCCCCGCTATCTCGGGGCGTACATGCGTAGGGGAGGGGAGTTAAAATGAATCGCTCCGCGATGTTGTCCGAACGGGCTGTGGATCATGTGGAAAACCGTGTGGAAAATAATGAAAAAAAATGCGATCGGGATTTTTCCGGCAACCTGCCGGTGGATGAGATGGTGGGAAGGGCGAGCCGGGTCATCGCTCCGCTGTGGCCGCTTCGCACGTTTGTCGCTGTCCATCCCTGGGCGGGACTGGAGCATCTGACGTTTGAGGAAGTGGCGGAACGATTTCGGGATTCCCGGGGTTTGGACCTGTTTCCCCCGATGGCGATGTTTCA
Organism: Paenibacillus cisolokensis; assembly: GCF_050481165.1. NCBI lineage: Bacteria > Bacillati > Bacillota > Bacilli > Caryophanales > Paenibacillaceae > Paenibacillus > Paenibacillus cisolokensis. Next base: position 3,687 of record NZ_JBCNFP010000076.1, on the reverse strand, counting down.
TGAAGCGCTGCGAAAAGGGGAGTTAAGTCCACGTAAGCTCGAGGAACGTTTCGGGAAGTGGCTGAATGAGGAGGCGCATTCCATTCCCCGCAAAGAAGCGGAACGGCTGTGCTGCGGACTGCTGTGGCACGAAAACGTTCCCCGCGAGGTCATGAATTCGTTAGAGATGAAACGTCTGGCCGTCCGGATGAAACACGCCAAAACGCTGCCGGATCGCCTTCCCGTCCGTTGTGTCCGAACCAAAAGCGCGATATTGGAAGCGCAAGGAGAACCCCGCTTTGCGCGGGCGCTGGACCGCCATATGATCAAATGGTGCAAGCTGTTTCTGGACGAAGGGCAAGCCGCGTGGGGGATGCCGTTTCGGGAATCGGGATTCTACTGCGCCTGGCGGAAACTGGCGTGCCACGATCCGTCCCTGAGCCGGGCGGAGCGCGGGCGGATCAAACAAACGCCGGCAAACGCGGAAGACGCGTTGAAGCAGGCGCTGTTTAACCTGAATGTTCCGCGGCCGGACATGGAGCGTTATCTGGAAGAACACCTGATCGCGCTGCCGGGCTGGGCGGGGATGTTGCTGTGGCGCTCGCAAAAATCCGGACAGGAATACCGCTTGCTGACGGAATATTTGGCGATTCGTCTGTCGACGGAATGGGCGCTGGTCGCCCCCCGTCTTCCCCTTCAGGAGACCGGTGATGCCGACCATGACGCGGAACTCTTACCCTGGATTGGTGCATGGTTGCATTGGGGAGGATGGACGTGCGAACAATGGTTCGGGATGTCGCCTGAAGAGCGGTTTATCCGGCTGGATTTCGCCCGCCGTTTCGCCTGGATGGTTCGTCCCAGACTGTGGCTGGAAGCCTGGGAGGATACACAAGAGGAGAAGTTGCGGGAAACGATATCGGCAACGCAAACAAACGGCCACGCCCGACGGGCGGCCGCGCAGCTGCTCTTCTGCATCGACGTCCGTTCCGAACCTTTCCGCCGGCATCTCGAACGGGAAGGGCCGTTTGAAACATTCGGCTGTGCGGGATTTTTCGGCCTTCCCATCCGGACGCGCCTGCCGGACGGGCACGTCCATGCGGCCTGTCCGGCCATTGTCGAACCCCGCCATGAGGTACGGGAACAGCTTCCATCCGCCGGCAGCCAAACGTATCTTTGGGCGGAATCCGCGAAACTTTCCGTCGCCCGCGTATTTAAAAAGATGAAACAGGGGCTTGTCACCAGCCTGTTGTTGCCGGAAATGAGCGGACCGTGGCTGGGATTGTACATGCTTGCGCGGAATGCGGCTCCTGAACGCGTCATCGGTTCCATCCATCGTTGGCGGAAACGGTCTGCCGGTAAAATGAAGACGCATCTGACCCTGGATCTCGAGAGTACTTGCGGGGACTCCGGTTTGCCGACAGGATTTTCCCTGGAAGAGAAAGTGAACTATGTGGGCAGCTTGTTGAGAAGCATCGGCCTGACGTCCGCATTTTCGCCTCTTGTGGTCGTTTGCGGCCACAAAAGCGAGACGGCGAACAACCCTTACGCATCGGCTCTGGATTGCGGCGCTTGCGGCGGAGCCGCCGGAGGGTTGAACGCCCGGGTATTCGCGGAACTCTGCAACCGGGAAGAGGTGCGGAGGGCTCTGGCCGGGCAAGGCATCGTCATCCCGGAAGAGACGGTTTTTATCGCCGCGGAACATAGCACCACTGTCCATGAGTTGCGCTGGCTGCATGTGCCGGAACTTTCCCCGGCGGCCCGGGACGCTTTTGCCCTGCTTCAGGACAGGCTCCGGGCGGTAACCCGCAAGGTCAATCTAGAGCAACTGGCCAAATTGCCGGGTGCTGGCGCCGCTGGACGCGATCCGGTTGCCGAGGCGCACCGGCGTGCGGCAGACTGGAGTGAAGTTCGTCCGGAATGGGGGCTGGCGGGGAATTACGCGTTTGTCATCGGCAGGCGACACTTGACCGAATCGTGCAATCTGGAAGGAAGGGTATTTTTGCACAGTTACGACTGGCGGGAAGACCCGGACGGAACTTTGCTGATGAATATTGCGGCCGGTCCGGTGACCGTCGCCCAGTGGATTAACCTGCAATATTACGCTTCGACGGTCGCCCCCCATATCTACGGGAGCGGCAACAAGGCCACCCAGACCGTCACGGCGGGGATCGGTGTGATGCAGGGCAACGGAAGCGATTTGCTTGCGGGGTTGCCGTGGCAGTCGGTCATGGCAAGCGACAGGGAATGGTTTCATTCCCCGCTTCGCTTGCTCGTGGTCATCGAAGCCCCGCGGCCGTATATGGTGAAGCTGCTCGAAGGGAATCCCGAATTCCGCAGAAAAGTGAGCAACGGATGGTTGCGCCTTGTGTCCGTCGACCCGGTGAGCGGAATTTGGGAAAGATGGACGCCACGAAGCCTTGGCCCGGCACTGACGTTGGACGACGAGGCAGCAGGTTGTGCAGGTTGTGCGTGTGATTGACAGGGGACTTCGGCTGGTTTAGAATACAGGTGATGAAATAGGCGATGGAGTTCGCCATAACTGCCGAAAGGCTGATGACTCCTACCCGTGTTGCGATGGGGGGAGTCTATTCTTTTTTATGCTGAAATATCAGGGTGAGGGTATGAAAGGATTGGCTCTGGCTGTCGGCGCTTTTCTGGGTGCCCTGTTTCGATTTACGCTGGGGAATGGATCCCTGTATTGTCGGATAGATTCCCTTTGGGAACGATGATCATTAACTTGACCGGTTGCTTGTTTCTCGGGTGGTTTTTTACCATTACGTTATTTCGTTGGAAATGGCCGTTGGAAATTCGTCTTGGCATCGGAATGGGATTGACGGGCTCATTTACCACTTTTCGACTTTTTCATTGGAAACTGCTCAAATGTTAGAAAATCATCATTTTATTGCGGCTTTCGTTTATGTAGTGTCAAGCGTTTTGGGAGGTATCGTATTGGTTGGGGTTGGACAATCGATAGCCGAATTCCAAATCAGAGGGTCAAGAAGCAAGGGGGCATAATACTTGATGGTGCTTTTCACAGGTCTCGGTGGAATTGCAGGGGTGATTGTCCGGTTTTATATGGGAAAGCGAATTGTGGCCCGCGGTACCAAATGGTATCCCTTGGGAACAGGCTTCATCAATATTTCAGGCTCGCTTTTGCTGGGGATATTATTTTCTCTGTACACCCAGGGCTTGGTTGCGCCATGGCTTTGGTTATTGCTGGGACCCGGATTTTGCGGTGCGTACACAACCTTTTCCACGTTCGGATATGAAATTGTCCAATTGATCGACCAAAAACGGCTTGGAGACGCAGTCGTGTACATGTTGTTTTCGGTAATATTTGGTGTAATGTTCGCGTGATTGGGAATGAAAATCATGGCCTACATGACAAATTAGGCGGAATACGAGGCTATCTTGGCGGTTTTCGGAATGACATTATCTAGCTTTTTTAGGAGATGCGAAGCAAGTGCCCGTCGTTGGCTTACCGCTTTCAAATGGAAAAAGACGGCTTTCCGTCATCCGTGCGGAAAGCCGCGCTTTTCCTCCAAAGACGAATGAGTAAGCTGTTTTCGTCAAAAGTTCAGGTTGCAAGGATTTGATTCCGTCCCATCCCCTCCCGTTAGGCAAGGTATTCCACAGATAGCTAAAACACCACACAATGATGCTTTTCAAGGGCAACCCAATTTACTGATGAACCTGAATTTCGAAAGT